>JAFADM010000372.1 GCA_023424865.1 Bacillota bacterium
TATATCGGAGGCAAGGAGCTGGGCCAGGAAAACTCCGAACCCAATGCCGGTATGCAGATTAGCCTGGGCGCCATAAAGGAACAGAATTATCCCCTTCCCAAGACCCTGGAGGATGTTGAAGCTATTGTGAAAGAATATGTAGCCAAGCATCCCACCACTGCCGACGGGCAGAAGACCATCGGCCTGTCCCTCTGCGGAGATGACTGGCTTACCATGATTACGGTAACCAATCCTGCCAACTTTGCCCTTGGAAATTCCGATGACGGCGAGTGGTATGTCAATAACGACACTCTGGAAGTAACCCGCCATGTAACAAGACCTGAGACAAAGGAATACTTCCGCTGGCTCAACCACATGAACGATATCGGACTTCTGGATCCGGAAAGCTTTATCCAGAAAGAAGATCAGTACAAGGCAAAAATTGCTTCCGGACGTGTAGTGGCTCTTACCGATGCAAGATGGCATCTTGACGAGCCTGTCAGAGCCCTCAAGCAGGCAAACAATTACGATGCTACCTACGGCTTCTATCCTGTAACTCTGAAGGAGGAGTATAAATTTGCCGACTTCCAGAGCACCGGGTACCTGGGCGGCTATGCCCTCTCTCTTACCAGCACCAATAAGGATCCGGTAAGAACCATTCAGTTCCTGGATTGGATGTGCACCGAGGAAGCCCAGATTTTAATTAACTGGGGTATAGAAGGCGAGCATTATGATGTGGTTGACGGAAAGCGTGTATTAAGACCTGAAATTAAGGAAATGTACAACAGCGATCCCGCATTCCAGCAGAAAACCGGTATCCGTGCCTACCGTTATCCCTTCCCTGCCTATGGCAATCGTGTAACAGATTCTACTGGCCAGTATTATGAAGCCTTTATCACCCAGGAAGAGGTTCTGGCACGCCAGTCCGACATTGAAAACGAAGTTTTGGCCAAATACGGTGTTAAGAGCTGGAAAGAGCTCTATCCTCAGGCTGAAGATTTCCCAATTAAGAGCTACGGTGCCGCATGGCTTGTCAATATCGACGATCCCGACTGGAAGGCTGCTGACGACAAGATTCTCAGAACAGGCTACAGCATGATCGCCGCCGCTGTTATGGCAAAGCCCGCTGAGTTCGACCAGAAATGGGACGAATACATGAAAGCCCTTGACACGGCAGGTCTTGATTGGGTAACCGAGCAGTTTGAAAAAACCCTTAAGGACAGGACCGAGCTTTGGAAATAAGGTAAAAGTAAGGTAGAAAGATAGATTTGGACTAGAGAAAAGACGAAAGAATGGCAGAGCTGCTGCAGGAGTGAAAACCTCCTGCAGCAGCTTTTTCGTTGGCAGTCCTTGGTGTAAGCAAATCTGGCTAAAAGGGAGGGGGTTCGATGTGCCGAGCTATTGATTGCACTTCTATCCCTTGTAGCTGACAGTTCTATTACCCCTGCCCGGAAGCCTGTAGCCGTGGCTTGTGTTTGCAATGGCTTTATCCGATACCACCGAGCCCGTTCTGAAAACCGATAGCAGAATACCGATAAGAAACATGTTTAACAGCATTGCCGTGTTACCCTGAGACAGAAGAGGGAGGGACAGGGGTGAGGTAAACTGGAAACCTAAATTGTAAATCACATAGCTTATTACCTGAAGGGCAAAAGTCATCATTACGGACAGGGACACTAAAAGACCCAATCCGCTTTTTTGCTTCAAGCAAAGCCGGATGCCTTTTATCATAAAGAAAAGAAAGACACTTAGAATTACCGCAAAGGAAATCCAGCCTGAAAGCGCGATTAATACGGTGAGCAGAAGATCACTTTGAAGAAACATGCTATTTGGGGTTAAGCCAAAGGAAGATAAATTGGCCCCGCTTCCATCACCGAGCCAACCGGCACCCGCAAGAAGCTCCCGGGTAATAATTGCCCAATAACCGGAACCCTCCAGATCAAGGGAAGGGTTTATGACAATAAGCAAGCGCTGTAATTGGTAAGGATTCATGTTAAGCGCAAAGACAAAAAAGAGAGGGAGAAGGGGTGCAAAGAGCATTAAAAAGCCATACAGCCGTCTTATATGAAACCAGTTTTTTAACAGGGCAATAACAAGTAATGTAAGACTTGCTATGGAATATAGCAGTAAGCCTGACATGGAGGGTATAAGGGCGGCTATAAAAGCGGGTAAAATAAAAGCGGCCTGGCACACAATAAGGCCCTTATAGCCCTTTTTTCCCATGGAGAAAACTATTGCGGCAAAGGCAAGAGGAAATAACAAGGTGAGATAGGTGGTATAGTAGGATCGACCGTTAAGCGTTGGCGAGAAATAAAGAACCACAGCCGACAGAACCATTACCGAAAAATAAACGGTTTTAGGAAATCTCCCGATTAGCGTAAAATCAGAAAAATAAGCGGTAAACAGTAGGGCCGTCCCTAATACTGTGTAAAATAGCCATTTTATTAACATATCAGAGGCATTTTCCTCATTAAAGAAAAACAAGCGAACAGTAAAGCTGATAAGAAGCAATACCAGAGTTCCTCCCAGCATGGTCCACTGGGGCTTTGGCCGATGGGTACGATCAAACTGTGCCCCCAGCATAACCGGATCACCGGTTTCTTCAATGGCTTTTATTGTTGCTTCATCCTCCGTAAGGCCTTGTTTCATATAAAAGTCTCTTTGATCAAGGATATGATTTTTCAACTCCTCCTCAATAGGGGAGTGGGCTTTTTTCCAGCGTATTTGCTCGCACACCGTGTTTGTAAAGGCCGCAATTTTGTCAAAGGATTCCATAACTAACACCACCCTCCATGATTCGGTTAATAGCCTTGGCATAAGCGGACCATTCCGCCTGCTTTTCCGACAACAGCCCTTTGCCCTTCCCCGTAAGGTGATAATATTTCCTTATCCTGGCATTGTCGGCGTTTTCATCATAGGAGCTTACCATGCCTTCATTTTCAAGACCATGGAGTAAAGGGTAAAGGGTTCCTGTTTTCAGCCGAAAGGTATCATCCGACTTGTTTGCCAGTTCCTCAATAATCTGATAACCGTACATATCCTTTTCTTCAAGCAATTTAAGTATGAGCATGGTTGTATTGCCTGAAAGAGGATTTTTTTCAGCTGCCATTCCTTTTTCTCCTTTCGATAGGTAGATAATCTACTTATAGTTATACGTAGATTATCTATATATGTCAAGGTGTGTCTTATTTTTCCTAGCCGGTTCACAAAAAAGTTTATAAAAAAAAGGCACTGGATAAATCCAGGCCCTTTTTAACCAATCAGTTATTTCATCTGCGCACAGGCTTTATTATTAGCCTGTTTAAAGCTTTATTTTGCAGCGATTTTAGCCCATGTGTCCTTAAGTCCTACTGTTTTGTTAAACACCAGCTTGTCGGCAGTGGTGTCCTTGGTATCCACACAGAAATAGCCCATGCGTAAAAACTGGTAGCGGCTGCCACCTGCCGCACCCTTAAGAAAGGGCTCCACCTTGCTGTGTTTAAGAATTACCAGGGACTGTGGATTGAGGTTATCCTTGTAATCCACGCCCTCGTCCACATCGTCAGGGTTCTCCACACTGAAGAGCATGTCATAAAGCCTTACTTCCACATCCAGGGCATGCTTTGCGGAAACCCAGTGAATGGTTCCCTTAACCTTTCTTCCGTCAGGGGACTCCCCACCTCTGGAAGCCGGATCATAGGTGGCTCTTACCAGGGTGACTTTTCCATTTTCATCCGTTTCATAGCCTGTACACTTTACAAAGTAGGCATTCTTAAGGCGAACCTCACCGTTGGGCTTAAGCCTGAAATATTTGCCGGGAGGATCAATCATAAAATCCTCCTGTTCGATGTAAAGCTCCTGGGAGAAGGGAACCTTGCGGGCTCCTCTTTCAGGCATTTCAGGATTGTTTTCAACATCGAACTCTTCGGTTAAATCCTCTGGGTAATTTTCAATAATAAGCTTTAAGGGGTTTAATACGCCCATCACACGATCTGCCGTCTTATTGAGGTCCTCACGGACACAGTGCTCCAAAAGGCCCCATTCCACAACACCGTTGGTTTTGGAAACACCTACAAGATCAATAAAATTGCGGATGGAGGCAGGTGTAAAGCCTCTTCTGCGAAGCGCGCAAAGGGTGGGCATGCGGGGATCGTCCCAGCCGTTGACATAATTTTTCTCAACAAGCTCACGAAGCTTTCTTTTGCTCATGACGGTGTAATTAATGTTGAGGCGGGAAAATTCATACTGGCGGGGAGGATTTTTAATATCCAGCTTTTCCAGGACCCAATCGTAAAGAGGTCTGTGATCAACATATTCCAATGAACAAAGAGAGTGTGTTATGCCTTCAATGGCGTCCTGGAGAGGATGGGCAAAGTCATACATGGGATAGATACACCAGGTATCGCCGGTACGGTGGTGATGCTCTTTTTTAATGCGGTAAACCACCGGATCCCGCATATTAATATTGGGGGAGGCCATATCTATTTTTGCTCGCAGAACCTTTGCGCCGCTTTCAAACTCGCCTCCACGCATGCGAGTGAATAAATCAAGATTTTCTTCCACTGTCCGGCTGCGGTAGGGGCTTTCTTTGCCGGGCGCAGTAAGGGTACCGCGGTATTCACGGATTTCATCCACTGAAAGGTCATCGACGTAGGCAAGTCCTTTTTTTATGAGCGTGACGGCATAGTTGTAAATTTGCTCGCTGTAGTCGGAGCCGTAAAAGGGCCGTGGACCGAAATCGAAACCCAACCAGCGGATGTCTTCGATAATGGCGTCCACATACTCCACATCCTCCTTGGAGGGATTGGTGTCATCAAAACGCAGATTGCACTTTCCACCGTAATTTTGAGCCATGCCGAAATCGATGCACATCGCCTTGGTATGGCCGATATGAAGATAACCGTTGGGTTCCGGAGGAAAGCGGGTGCAGATCTCCTTGACGGCTCCGCTCTTTAAATCTGCTTCGATAACTTCTTCAATAAAGTTCTTTTGTTTTCTTTCCAATTCTTCCATAAGAAACTGCCCTTTTTCCTTTCAACATATCCCGTATGCAGGATGCACTTAAAGAGAATAAGCCTACAAGGCAGCCCACACCGGCAAACAATCTTGCCGGTGTGGGGTTAAAAACGGGTGCAGGCCAATCATATTGCTTATTATAAGGCAACTGTCGGGGAAAGTAAACTATAAGGTATTACAGCATTTCTTTGTCATGGTAAGGCACAATCCGGTTTGTTATCATAGAACCAATACCTTTGTTAGTGAATATTTCAAGCAAAATACAGTGGGGAATACGTCCGTCAATGATATGGGCCCTTCCCACACCCTTTTCAAGGGCGTTAACACAGCCCAGAACCTTCGGAATCATCCCTTCGACGATTATTCCCTTGCGTATAAGGTCGTGAACCTCCTCGCTGGTTATAGCGTGGAGTATGTCATTGCTGTCCTTGCTGGGCTTCACACCTTCCACATCCGTTAAGAGGATGAGCTTTTCCGCTTTAAGAGAGGCTGCCAGCTCAGAGGCTACCGTATCGGCATTAATATTGTAGCTTTGCCCGTTCTTGTCCGTTCCGATGGGCGCTACCACCGGAATGTACTTATCCCGGGCTAGTATTTCCAATACGTGGGTATTTATGCGCGTTATTTCGCCCACAAAGCCCAGATCTACAGGCTCTCCGTCAATTATTTCATAATGCTTCTGACATTCCAGCAGCATGCCGTCAATACCGCAAAGACCTACCGCGCGGCCACCCTTTTCATTAATAAGGGAGACAATCTCCTTATTGGTTTTGCCCACCAGCACCATTCTGGCCACCTCAACGGTTTTGGCATCGGTTTTGCGAAGACCGTTAACAAACTCCGACTGGATATCGAAGGTTTTAAGGGTCTTTGTAATATCCGGACCGCCGCCGTGAACGACAACAGGGTTCATTCCTATGTATTTGAGGAGCGTAATGTCCTCCATAACCGAATTCTTCAGCTCATCGCTTACCATGGCATTGCCGCCGTACTTAATGACTACGGTCTTGCCGTAAAGGGCCTGGATGTAAGGCAGGGCCTCTACCAGAATCTCTGCCTTTTTAATGATATCAGTAAAATCAAACATGGATTTATGCTGCCTTTCGCTATTAATTGCTTTATTTAAGAAGCTTAATTTTAAAACTTAATTATATGAAACCCTTTTAACTGGCCGATATTTAAAAAGCCAATTCACTTTCAGTCCTCACCTGCAATATTCGTATGCAAACTCGCTTGCAGTCTTCTAGTGCAATCTCGCATGCAATCCTTACCTGCAGGCTTTACTTGCAATGCATTGACAGATTACAGATACAGGGCCGGGCTTAATAAACCCTCGGTTTCATCAAAGCCTGCCAGAATATTAAGGGATTGAACGGCCTGACCGGCGGCTCCCTTGCCCAGGTTATCCAGGGCCGACATAACAATGAGACGGTTAAGCCTTTTATCCACAACAAGCCCGATATCGGCATAATTGGTACCAGCTACAAAGCGGGTCTCCGGAAGAGCACCAAGGGGCAGGACCCGAACAAAAGGCTCATCCTTATAAAATTCGGTGTACAGGTTGTGAATTTCCTCTGCGGCTGCAGCCGTTTGTGCAAGATTTAAATAACAGGTGGCCAGCATACCTCTTTTAACGGGAAGAAGGTGGGGCGTGAAGGACACCAGAACCGGCTTTCCAGCCAAAAGGGAGAGCTCCTGCTCTATTTCGGGGGTATGGCGGTGATTGGCAACGCCGTAAGGCTTAAAGCTTTCGGCAGACTCGCAGAAGGAATAGGCCAGCTCACTTTTCCGGCCTGCTCCGGACATGCCCGAGGCGGCATCGATAATAATATTCTCGGTGCTGATAAGCCCCTTTTTAAGAACCGGAGCTATACCCAGGAGGGTACAGGTAGGATAGCACCCCGGATTGGCTATAAGAGAAGCCTCTTTAATGGATTCCCTATAAAGCTCGGGCAGCCCGTAAACGGACCCGGCAATAAGATCCGGTGCATTGTGCCCGCATTTGTACCATTTTTCATAGGTTTCCTTATCACGAAAACGGAAATCCGCGCTGTGATCCAGTACCTTCTTCCCTTTAGCAAGAAGCGGCGGTATAATTGTGGTTGAGACACCATGGGGAAGTGCGGTAATAAAAACCTCCGCCTTGTCCGAAAAAACATCGGGATCCATGGGATCGCATACCTTGTCAAATATTCCCCTCAGGCTGGGATAGACATTGGAAAAGGGTTGGCCTGCAAAGCTGTTGGAAACGACGGTGGTGATTTCGATATCCTTCCTCCTGCACAGCAGACGGATGACTTCAGCACCGACGTAACCGGTTGCTCCGATAATACCTAGTTTTAACATGAAGTTCCTCCTCTTAGGTTAGGATCCCAGGGTGTTTGCTAGGATTGCTTGTAATCAAAGGGCTCCCAGGGTATTTTCCATTGTGATAAATAGCCTCACATATTTATAATTATACAACAAACATGCATAAAAATTCAACTACCACGGCGCATTTGGTGAAAATAGCTTATGCAAACTAGCTAAAAGCCAATTTTCTTTTTTGTAAAAAAATCAGGTAGCATAAAACTCTTGCAAAATGCTAAATTAATAGTGTAAGCGAAATTCGTACCGCACTTTGCAGGAGGTAATAGTAATGGCTGGTGTAAAGCTTAATAATGTTTTTAAAGTATACGCAGGTAACGTTACGGCAGTTAGTGATTTCAATATTGACATTGAAGACAAGGAATTTATTATTCTTGTTGGACCGTCCGGATGCGGAAAGACCACAACCCTCAGAATGATCGCAGGACTTGAAGAGATTTCTTCCGGAGAGCTGTACATAGGGGACAAGCTCTGCAACGATGTTGCTCCTAAGGACAGAGACATCGCGATGGTGTTCCAGAACTACGCTCTTTATCCTCACATGTCCGTGTTTGATAACATGGCATTCGGTCTTAAGCTCAGAAAAGTTCCCAAGGATGAGATCAAGAGAAAGGTACATGAAGCTGCGAGAATTCTCAGCATCGAGCACCTGCTTGACAGAAAGCCGAAGGCTCTTTCCGGCGGTCAGAGACAGCGTGTTGCCTTAGGCCGTGCTATCGTGCGTGAACCCAAGGTGTTCCTCATGGACGAACCTCTCTCCAACCTGGACGCTAAACTCAGAGTTCAGATGAGAACGGAAATCAGCAAGCTGCATCAGAAGCTTGATACCACCTTTATCTATGTTACCCATGACCAGACCGAAGCTCTTACCATGGGTACCCGAATTGTTGTTATGAAGGACGGCTTTGTACAGCAAATCGACAATCCTCAGAGACTCTACGATGAGCCCGTCAATATCTTTGTTGCCGGCTTTATCGGAAGCCCTCAGATGAACTTCGGAAATGCTATTGTTGAAAAGCAGGGCTCCAACGTTGTTCTTGCTTTCGGAAACTACAAGCTCGCTCTTCCCGCTAACAAGGCTGCTGAGATTGAGAAGCAGGGTTATGTGGGCAAGGAAGTTGTCTTCGGTATTCGCCCTGAGGATATTCATGACGAGATTGATTCCGCAGAAAATAACGGAAGCGCTCCCATGAAGGCTAATGTTGAGGTAACTGAAAGACTCGGTTCCGAAACCTACCTGTATGTTATTATCAACGATATTAACTTTACCGCTCGTGTCAGCCCTAAATCCAAGACACAGGCTGGTGAAGAAGTGGCTCTTGTATTCGATATGGCCCGCATTCATCTGTTTGATAAGGAAACAGAAAAGGCTATTATCCACTAATCGTATACAGGTTGCCTACAAAAGTGAATAAATCAAACTGATAATAAAACCGGCCAGGGTTTAGCGGAAATGTTTTCTGTTAAATCCCTTGCCGGTTTTTTATATTTAGGGGTTTACGGAGTTCTCCGAACATAAATACTTATATAAACCCCGGTACCTATTTGCGTAAGGCGGGGATATTTCCCAAATTTAAGTATTCCAAACCCCGGGTATATTCAAAATAGTTAGAAATCGCACTGTAAATGCGTGGGACCAACGCTGCAGCTAAGGTTACCGTTGATTTATGGCGCAGTTATTATATAATTGAAACAGATGTTAAGATAAAACGGACCTACGGGATCAGGCAGTTAGGATGGCTGGAGGATGAAATTTGCACACAGTAGGATTTATCGGACAAAGCGGTACGGGAAAAAGCCACAGAGCGCTGTGGGTTGCAAGGGAAAACGGTCTGGATTATATTATTGATGATGGACTTCTTATTCATGAAAATAATATTGTAGCAGGAAAATCGGCCAAGAAGGCGCCTTCAAAAATAAGCTCCGTAAAAATTGCTCTTTTTAGCGAGGCAGAGCATCGGAAACAGGTTGTTGATGCCATAAAACGCAATAAACCTCAGGGTATTTTAATCCTTGGGACCTCCGACGGCATGGTGGATAAAATTGCGGATATTCTGGAAATCGGCCCCATAGAAAGGCGCATTCGCATTGAGGATGTTGCCAGTCCCTATGAAATTGAGCAGGCGCGAAGTACCCGGATTAAGCAGGGAAAGCATGTTATCCCTGTACCGGCTATCCAACTGAAAAAACAGTTTTCAGGTTATTTTTTGGATCCTCTCCAGCTTTTCAGGCGTAAGGGGAAGGGTGAATACCAAAATATAGGCGAGAAATCGGTGGTTCGGCCTACCTTCAGTTATTTTGGCAGCTATACCATATCAGACTATGCCATCTATCAGGTGGTAAATCATATTATAAGTCAAATGCCTGAAATGGAGCGTATTACAAGATTTCGCACAAGTAACGGTGCAGAAGGCCTCTTTATTGATATGGACGTGACCATGGTGTTTGGCTATCCAATCATAGAGGCTGCAAAAACAGCACAAAGTACCATCCGTACAGAACTGGACCGCTTTGCGGGTTTTAATGTAAGCAAGCTTATCCTTCATGTAAAAACGCTGGTGCTTGCCAAATCCGGTCAAAGTGAGTGATAAATACTAAAGGTGTCCACTGGGATACTTGCAGAAAACGGAGGTTAAACCTGTGATACACACGAATGATTTCAGAGATGGGGAGTTTGTCAATCTGGAGGATGAAGAGGTCATTCGGCATGTTCGGGGCGGCAATCACAGAGGAATGGAATACCTTATAGAAAAGTACAAGCCTCTGGTCCGCGGAAAGGCCCGATCCTACTTCCTTGTGGGAGCAGACAGGGAGGATATCGTTCAGGAGGGTATGATTGGTCTTTTTAAGGCTATCAGGGATTATAAGGATGATCGAAGCATACCCTTCAGGAATTTTGCCGAAATGTGCATTACACGTCAGATTATTACTGCGGTGAAAACGGCAACCCGACAAAAGCACATCCCCCTTAATTCCTATGTTTCTCTCAATAAGCGCATTTACGACGACGATTCGGACAAAGCGCTTTCCGAAGTTTTGCAGGAGGGAACGGTGGGGAGCCCCGAGGATCTGTTTATAATTAAGGAAGACTACGGACTTATCGAAAGCAGGATGCAGGAGGTGCTGAGTCCCTTTGAAAAACAGGTTTTGTATAAATACCTTTGCGGCATTGCCTATCAGGATATTGCAAGGCAGCTGAGCAAGCCTGTTAAATCGGTGGACAATGCGCTTCAACGGCTTAAAAAGAAAATTGAAAAAAGTGTGTTGGGTGCACGAGAAAGAGAAGCCCAATAAAGTTGGCGTTTAAAGGAAGTTCTGCCTGGAATATACTTATAAAACCTCTATACAAAACAAGTGCCTGTTGTTAAACAACAGGCGAATTGAAAAAATGTGCTAAAAAGGAGGTAAAAGTATGTTAAGGTATCAGTGTCGTTTTTAATTATATAAGAATTTTGTCGAAAAAGCAAGAATGTTTTTAGTAATTTTGATCGATATAGTTATTGAAATTTATATAAAAATTTAGGCGATTTTAATGATTTTTTTGTGGGGTGGATGAATGATTAAATGGAGAAACGATTACAGCTGTTTTGACAGAACCATTGATGATCAGCATTTAAAAATTTTTGAGATGATTAATCAAATGCTCGCCATTGTGGATTTAGATGACGGTTTTGACCATTACGACGAAATACTGGGGCTTTTGGAAGAAGTGAAGAACTATACGGTATACCATTTTTCTCATGAAGAAAAGCTCTTCGAGCAGGAGGGATATGATTCTTTCAGCACCAAGCTCCATGTTCTTGAGCATAAGTCTTTTATTAAAAAGGTCTCAGAAATCGCTATTGATGAGATTGACGAGGATCAGACCATGGCTGTTCGCAAGGTGCTGGACTTTCTTTGTACCTGGCTGGAACAGCATATTCTGGACACCGACAGGAAGTTTGGGCAATTTTTAAAGGATAAGTCCCTTGCTGTTTAAAAATCTGAAAGCAAGAAAGAATTTATGGTATAATAGGGAAAGGCATGGGCGGACAGGCATCGCCTGCATCAAAAGATAAAACCACTGGAGCTGGTAGCAAATGCAGAATAAGAATAAAGTTAATATAAAAATTGCGGGAAGCGACTATTCACTTTGCGGTGAGGATTCCCCGGAGTATATGCAGAAATTGGCAGTTTTTGTCGATAAAAGAATCCAGGAAATGATGAAAAGAACGCCGCTGCTCAGTGTTTCCATGGCCTCTGTCCTAGTATCCCTTAACTTTGCCGATGAATTATTTAAGATGAGGGAAGCTCTTGTCAGGTTGGATGAGGAAAAAAATCGTCTTTCCACAGGCCGGGAGAATCTTGAAAAGGATATAAAAGCACTTACAGAAGAGGTTCACTATTTAAGTGAGCTTAACAATGTTCTTCTTGATGAATTGTCTGGTAATAAAACAAAGCCGCAAGATGGGGCGGCACCGTCTCCTCCGGAACAAACCGGGGAGGAGGGGTTGCATTCGGAGTCTGCTTCCGAAAAGTCGGATCAGCAAACGGAGGGTAAGTAATGTTTGATGAAATGATTTCCTGGGGAGAACTGATTACGCTGGTAGGATTTTTACTGGGAACAGGTGTTGCCATTGTATTAATCCTTGCTCTGGTTCAGCTCGTACGCGTTTTAAAGAATGTTAACGAAATACTCACAAAGAATAAAGAGAATATAGCCAAGTCCGTGGCTAAGCTGCCTGAAATTACGGAAAACGCCGCTCATGTGACTACTGTGCTAAAGAAAAACATGGACGGAATCGATAAGGTAGTCGAGGACGTGGGCAAAATTTCAGGTACTGTGAAAAAAGGTGTAGAAACCATACAGAATGACATTGTGTTAAAGGCCAAATCCATACTTGAAATAGTCGAGATGATAAAGAGCCTCTTTCAGAAAAAGAAGGATGCCCCCCCAAAAAAGAAGCAGGGTACGGTATACCGCTACAAATATAAGCTTGGTCAGGACAAGCCTGATGAGGTGGAGGTAACTACGGGAGAAAAGGCGGATACAGCCCCTTATCCCAATTACAAGAAGATGGATAGCCCGGAGGAAGGCACATAAAAGCATGAGTATAAAAGCAAAGATGGAGCTGCTTGCGCCTGCAGGCAGCTTTGAAGCTCTAAAAGCGGCGGTTGCCAATGGCGCGGATGCGGTGTATTTTGGCGGCGGCCGCTTTAATGCACGAAAAAATGCAGAAAATTTTGAAGGTGAAACCCTGGCCTCGGCCATAGATTATGTCCGCGAGCGAGGGGTTAAAGCGTATATAACCTTAAACACTCTCTTGAAGGATACGGAGCTGGAGGAAGCTCTTGAGCTGGCCTCCTTTATATGGAAAGAGGGCGCCCATGGCGTGATTGTTCAGGATATGGGCTTATTAAAGCGTATCCGCGAAGCGCTTCCGGACCTGAACCTTCATGCCAGCACCCAGATGACGGTAATGGACAGAAGTGGCGTGGACGCTCTTGGAAGCCTGGGTGTCAAGCGGGTCGTTCTGGCCAGGGAGCTTTCCCTGGAGGCCGTTTCGGCAATCGGCAGGAATAACCCCGTGGAGCTGGAGGTTTTCGTCCACGGAGCGTTATGTGTCTGCTATTCGGGGCAGTGTCTTTTAAGCAGCGCAATAGGCGCAAGAAGCGGCAACCGCGGCCTGTGCGCCCAGCCCTGCCGTCTGCCCTGGCGGGTGGGAAATGCTAAGGGGGAGCTTTTGCCCCCTGCATACCGCTTAAGTCCGAGGGATATGATGGGACTTGATCATTTGCCCGGGCTTAGGGCTGCGGGTGTAACTTCCCTAAAAATTGAAGGCCGGATGAAGTCTCCCGAGTATGTGGCGGCTGTGACCGGTGTATACAGAAAATATCTGAACCTTTTGGAGGAAAAAGGCGAGGCAGGCTATCGAATTTATCCCGATGACAGGGAACGGCTTCTCCAGATTTTCAACAGGGGAGGCTTTACCGCTTCCTACCTGGAAGGCAGCAGGGACTGGAGCCGTCTTATTTACCCCCGGCATCCTAAAAACAGAGGTGTTCCACTGGGGACAGTAGAGGCTGTAAGAGAAGATGAGGCTTACGGCGAAACCCTGAAAATTAAACTGGAGAAAGCACTTAACCGGGGTGACGGTATTGAGGTAGAACTGCCGGGCGGGGAGCAGGGGGTGGCCAGCGCTCTTATTACCTCTATCCTTATAAATGGAGGTCATGTAGCCCAGGCTCCGGCCGGAGCTTCCCCCTGGGTAGGAGCTGTAAGAACCCCCTGTCCTGTCGGCGCCAAGGTTTGGCGTACCTCCTCCGTTAAGCTTTTGGAAAGCTTGAGAGAAACCTATGAGCGGGGTGAGAAGAGACGGATTCCTGTAAAAATGGACTTTACAATGGCTGTAAATAAACCTGCCATCCTCACCATTAGGGATGATGACGGTCACAGGGTACAGGCCCAATCCGCCCAAATCGCGGAAAAGGCTCAGGTCCGTCCCCTTTCGGAAAAAAGAGTTGAGGAACAGCTTAAAAAAACCCAGGACACCCCTTACGAAGCCGCAGGGGTGAGTATAAGCCTGGATGGGGACAGCACCCTTCCCGTATCGGCTATTAACGCTCTAAGAAGGGAAGCGCTGGAGCTTCTCAAAGCAGCACGCCTGGCAAAGGCCAGGCTCCCTGTTCCAACATTTACGAAGGCACGACAAGCTGGAGGTTATGGCGTTAATACGGTTGAACAGCCCCAGCTAAGTCTTTTTTATGAATTTTATCCCCGTATTCCTGCCGCGCTTCCGGAAAATGTGGGCAGGGTCTATGTGCCGGTTTCCACTTTGGATCAGATGAAGGCTTTAAACGAAGTTTTTAGCGGAGAAATCTTTATTCATACGCCGCCGGTTCTGTCTGCGGAGGGGCTGGAAAGACTAACAAACCAAATCCTTGAGCAGGAAGGTCTCCTAACAGGAATTTCATCCTCAAATATCGGAACCTTATCCTATTTAAGGAAAAGGTTCCCCAACCTTAAACACCACGGTGAAAGAGGGCTTCATGCCATGAACGCCCAGGCCGCCGCTTTTTTAAAGGATATGGGCGCTCAATCTCTAACTTTATCTCCGGAGCTTAATAGCGGGGAGGTTGCGGCTTTCCAGAAAAAGCTTCTTCCCCTTGAAGGCGAGGTTTACGGAAGGCTGCCCTTAATGACAATGGCCTCCTGTCCGGCAGGAGCCGATAAAGCCTGCTCAGGAAAGTGTGGGGTTTGTTCTAAACGAGAGGGAATCCTGGAGGATCGAAAAGGAGCCAGGTTCATTTATACCCGCAGCGGCGAGCCTGCTGTTACCCGCTTGTACAATCATCTTCCTGTGCTCATGGATGATGGGCACCTTTTAAGAACCTTAGGCCTTCGCTGGCTCCGTCTCCTTTTTACCCTGGAAGAGCCGGAAATGGAAGGCGCGCTTATCCGTTATTATTCAGCTTTATTGAAGGACGAAGAAAAAAGCTTGAATGACAGGGACAAAGACCTTATCCGGGAGCTGAAAGCCTCGGGAATTACAAAATTACATTGGTTCAGAGGAGTATAACTATGGCTTATTCGGAAGAAAAGGCAGACATATTTGTGGAAGTTATGAGGGAGGGAGTCAGCCTTCCAACCTATGCCAATGCCTGGGATGCGGGCATGGATGTTTGTGCTGCGATGGAGGTGGTAGTGGAGCCGGGACAGACGGTTATCGTACCCACGGGTCTTAAAATGGCTATTCCCGAGGGATTTGAAATACAGGTAAGGCCTCGCAGCGGCTTAAGCTTAAAAACGCCACTCCGGCTTCCCAACAGTCCCGGCACCATTGATGCAGGCTACCGGGATGAAATCGGCATTATTATAACCAATACCTCCCCCTGTGATGGAGCCTCTTCCGAAGAAAACAATGAAGAGCCCTATACCCTGGACAGAAAGGACAATAAAAAAGGATCCTATCTTATAAGAAAGGGGGACCGCATTGCTCAGCTTGTACTGTGCCGTGTTCCCCGCATTGCCTTTCATACCGTGGAATCGGTCCGTGACCTGGGAACAAACCGTGGAGGCGGCTTTGGCTCTTCCGGAATTAAAAGCGGCAAGGAGGGCTGACAGCATTTTATTTACATTCACAGAATAATCCGATATGCTATAAAGGTATCTGTACTTTATTTCAACCATCCTTTCAACGGAAAAAACACATCAATATAAGCTAAAATTCAGGTTATAAGGTGCGGTAGGATGAAGAAGAAGGGTTTCTTTAAGACTTTATTGCTGTCGAATTGTCTCATTCTGATGATATCCCTTATTGTAGCCATGATTGGCTATTTTGGCTATCGCGGCAATATTCTCAAATATACCAGTGATTATAACATGGTGCTTTTAAATCAAATACGGAACATCATGGATGAGCGGGTTAGAAGCATAAACAACCTTATTTTCAGTATTTCGGTAAACCCTTCTGTGGAAAACCTCCGCATAACCAGTAACCCCGAGGACAACAATAACCGCTACAATGCCATTCAGGCCATGAAAGCCCTGGAATCCTACCTGGCGGTATATAAATATGTGGATTCACTCTACCTTTATTTTGAGAAAAATGACCTGATTATCACCAATTCCTCCGTCTATTCCAGTACGCAAAAGTTCCTCGACTACTCCGATACAGCATACTGGGAGGAGGCGAGCTGGAGGGATTTATTCCAAAAAACCCGGTACATTTCCTACAGCAATTCCAAAAACATGTCTACCCAAGGCGGAGAAAAAAACCTTTTTACCATTACCTACTGCCTTTATTCTAAAACCTCCGATTCAAAGGCTGTTTATATCATCTTAAATTTGGATTATTCCTTTCTTGAAAACTTTAAAAATGATGCTAAATTTTTTCCCGACAGCCTGCTTATTGCAAAGGATCCTTCGGGCAATACCATGTTTTCCCTGGGCGAGGGATCCAAACTCTATGAGGAGGGCCTGACGGATATCTCCTTTACACAGAATACCCAGCTTCTCGGGCCTAAAGGACAGCGGCTTATTGCCACAAAATTATCTTCAACCTTAAATGAATGGGATTACTTTTTTGTTCTTCCCGAAAATTTATTTGTGCAGAAAGCCACAGATATTTTTATATTCAGCGCCCTGCTGCTTATAATACTGGCCGGACTGGTTCTGGCATATTTACTTGCAAAGCACAATTTTGTTCCCATCCGGAACATTACCCTTAAAATCAGCCACTATAAGCAAACCGGCCTGGAAACCTCCAACGGAGACAATGAAATTGAGTACATAACCCAGGCCGTTACTCAATCCTTCGAGGAATTCAAACAAATTGAAAGCCAGCTGACAAAGCAAATTCCCATTGTGCAAATGCATACCGTACGCAACCTTATTAACGGCAATTACAACGATTTGGAAAAGCTTATTCGCTTTTGCTCCTCCGTAGGCATTACCTTTCCTTATCCCTTCTATTATGTGGTGATCTACAGCTTTGATTCTCAGAGCATCCAGATGGATGATTTAAGCCTTGCAACGGCTCAGCTTCGCAATGAGGCCTTTACGTCCGTGATGGATGGCTTCATCATACATACGACGGATATAAACGAAAGCTATACCGTCTTGGGGCTCATAAACACTTCCGTTGACCTTTATAAAAACAAGGAGCTGTTTGAAGCCTATTGCAGAGAGGTTTTGAAGAAGATTAACCTGTCCGCCCATATAACCATATCCCTGGGAAGTCAGGAGCTTAATTTAAAGGAAGTGCGCAAATCCTATCTCAGTGCTGACAGAGCCCTGCAGAATTACCTCATGCGTCTTACTGGGGGAATTATTTATGCCGGCAGCATGGAACCCGACAAGAATGCCTATTACTACCCCATGGATCTGGAAATGCAGCTGGTTAACTATGTTAAATGTGGGAAAATCGATGAGGTCAATGCGATACTGGATCTTATCATCATGGAAAATTTCATTAAAAACGAACTCTCCCTGGAGTCGGCGCGCTGCTTGATGTTCAGCATGATGGGAACGGCCATTCGCCTCATTAACAGCTCAGGTGTATCTAAAAACGGTGTTTTTGAGCAGTCTGCCCTAATAAATAAAATAATCTCCTGCAATAATGCCCAGGCTATGGAGGAAGCGCTGCGAAAGGTATACAGCATGCTATGCCAGGCTATCCAGGCAGAAAAAAAGAAAAAAGCCGACAATGTCATCCAGCTTATTGTTAATTATATTGCCAATCATTATTCCGACAATTCCTTAAGCCTTCTTTCCGTATCAAACGAGATCGGTCTCAATCCCACTTACCTGTCCGGATATTTCAAAGAACAAACCGGAATGAACTTTCTTGTATACGTCAACAAAATACGCCTGGACAAGGCTCAGGAGAAGCTGAGGCAGACCGATAAGAGCATTAGTGAAATAGCGGCGGATACAGGCTATTCCAATAGCGGCGTCCTCATCCGGAATTTTAAGAAGTACCTGGGAATAACCCCCGGGCAGTTCAGGGAGCAGCTTGGCAAGAATGCATGTGAGTGAGCCGATATCAGGTAAAAATAGAAAGTATAAAAGGCTTCAGGCTTTGTTTCTGAGGCTTTTTTTGCGGGCATTTCTGTTCTTGTAAAACGCAACAAAGGCCAAGGGGGCGGGTCCCAGGCCTGCCTGAAAAATTGATCACTGAAATTTTGAATATGGCAAAGCTTAAAAATCAAACACGTTTTGAAGTATAGGCTATTTCCGTGAGAAGGGAATTTGACTACACTTATCCTAGCAATGAACCCAACGAATGGGATGGAGGAGAAAACGTGACGACGATACCGGCTGTACTCAAAAAGACCCGTGACTTCGCCCTGATAAAACGACTGGTCAAGGATTTTAAAAAAAATAAACTTATCTACCTGATGGCTTTACCCTGCATCCTGTATTTTGTGATATATCATTACTGGCCCATGTACGGAGCAACCATCGCCTTCAAGGAATTCAGCCCCAGGCTGGGAATACTGGACAGTCCCTGGGTGGGTATAAAGTATTTTAAAAGCTTTTTTGAAAGCATTTATTTTGTGCGTATTTTAAAAAACACCCTGATACTTAATTTCTTGAATATTATCTTTGGCTTTCCGGCTCCCATTCTTTTTGCCTTGTTAATGAATGAGCTGTCGGGCAACAGGTTTAAAAGAACCGTCCAGACCGTTACCTACCTGCCTCATTTTATTTCTACGGTCATTATCTGCGGTATGCTCATTGACTTCAGCTCAAAATCCGGTCTTTTTAACAACATTATTACGCTATTTGGCGGCCAGGCCTCTTCCTTATTGTTGAATCCTTCCTATTTCAGACCCATTTACATAGGAAGCGGTATCTGGCAGGAGGTAGGCTGGGGCTCCATCATTTATCTTTCCGCACTTACCTCCATTGATGAGGAACTCTATTCGGCAGCCCATATAGACGGAGCGGGGCGGTTTAAGCAGCTCATCCATATTACCCTTCCGGGAATTCTTCCCACCATTATCATTATGCTCATCCTTCGAATGGG
This sequence comes from Bacillota bacterium, assembly GCA_023424865.1. Next base: position 18,855 of record JAFADM010000372.1, read on the forward strand.
AAGCATCATGAACGTAGGCTTTGAAAAGGTTATGCTGCTTTATAACCCGGCTACCTACGAGGTTGCGGATGTCATTTCAACCTTTGTGTACCGAAAGGGTATTGAAGAAGCTAATTACAGCTACAGTGCGGCTGTGGGCCTTTTTAACTCGGTGGTTAATTTTCTGATGATTATAACCGCCAATTACATCAGCAGAAAAACCAATGAGAGCAGTCTGTGGTAAAGGAGTAACTGGGAATGAAAATAAAAAAATCACCAAGTCAGCGAGCTTTTGACGCATTTAATATCTTATTCATGATCCTAATGATGCTCATCACCCTGTATCCGTTTCTTTATGTTCTGTTTGGTTCTTTAAGCATGCCGGCGGAATTCTCCAAGCATACCGGCGTCCTTCTGGCGCCTCAGGGCTTTCAGCTTGACGCCTATTGGCTTGTGCTGCAAAATGAGGACATTCTGTCCGGCTACGCGAATACTTTGTTCTATGTGGGCGTGGGAACCACACTGAATGTCCTTTTTACCATTCTGACCGCGTTTGTGGTTTCCAGAAAAAACCTGATGCTAAAAAAATTAATGCTTATCATGATGACCATCACAATGTTCTTTGGCGGCGGCATGATTCCCACTTATTTAATGATGCAGAAGATAGGAATTATGGGAACCCGGTGGTCCCTCATTTTTCCGGGTTTAATTTCCGTTACCAATGTTATTATTATGAGGACCTCCTTTATGGGCATTCCGGCAGGCCTAGAGGAATCGGCCTATATTGACGGCGCCAATGACTTCAAGGTGCTGTTTCGAATTATTGTTCCGCTTTCTATGCCGGTCATTTCGGTAATGGTCCTGTTCTATGGTGTAAGCCACTGGAATTCCTGGTTTAACGCCATGCTGTACTTAAGAGACCGAAAGCTTTTCCCCCTTCAACTGATTTTAAGAGAAATCCTTGTTTTCAGCTCCACTGACGGCATGATGGTTTCTCTGGGAACCATTAAGGGCCAGGACATGAGTGAAATCATTAAGTATGCCACCATTATTGTGTCCACGCTTCCCATTCTATTAATTTATCCCATGCTGCAGAAGCATTTTGTGAAGGGCGTCATGATAGGCGCTATCAAAGGCTAGCCCAACCATTGTTTACAGCTATACATGCAGGAGAAATTTCTGTATGCTATAAATTTTAAGTCTTGTTATGGAACAAGGGAGGATTTTTATGGTAAGAAAAAGGGCATTAACCAGAATTACAGCCTTCATGCTGTCAGCCATCCTGTCCGTTGGCGTTCTGTCCGGCTGCGGGAAAGAAACCGCTTCCCCCGGAGGAAGCAGCAGCCCGTCACCCGGCTCCGGTTCGCCTGCTGCAACCCAAAAAGCGGATCCCGTAAAGCTCACCTGGTATCAGGTAAACCGTTCCAACAGTGTCGTCAAATCCATGAGTGAGGTTCTTGCCTTTCAGGAGCTGGCGAAGCTTGCCAACGTGGAAATTACCTTTGAGCACCCGGCGGCAGGTACCGATGCCAATGAACAGATTAATCTCTTAATTGCGTCCCAATCCCTGCCCGATATTATTTTCTGGAACTGGAAGTCCATGCCCGGAGGTATTTCCAAATACGTGGAGGAAGGAATTATTCTTCCCATTAATGACCTTGAAACCCCCTATTACGACGCGGTTCTGGAACAATACCCGGAATGCGCCAAGTTTGTCCCCCTCCAGGATGGGAGAATCCCTGCTTTCTACCAATTGGATCCGGATCCCAGAAGAACAACCTACAGTGGCTTCTGCATCCGTCAGGATTGGCTTGAAAAGCTGAATTTGTCCGCTCCCACTACCATGGACGAATGGCATACGGTATTAACCGCATTTAAAAACCAGGACCCTAATAATAACGGTGTAAATGACGAAATACCCTTCCTGGATGAAAAGGGCAATATCCTAAGGGGCTTTACAGCTGCCTACGGTGTGCTTGCCGGGCTTTGCTTCGACCCTGAAACAGGCAAGGTGGTTTACGGTCCTTCCCAGCCTTCTTACAGGGAGTTCCTGTCTACCATGAGCCAGTGGTATGAAGAAGGTCTTATTGACTCGGAATTTGCCAGCAACGACAGAAAAATGTTTACCGCAAAAATTCAGGGTGAAATCGGAGGAGCCTTCTATGCCTCCATTAATGTGGGAGTAGGCAATAATATTGCCGCGGTAAGGCCCACAAACCCCGATTTCTCCGTGGTTGGCATTCCTGCTCCCAAATCCTCCGGCGGTGTTGCCTATATGCCCCAAAACGATAATCTCATGAAGCTGGGCGAAGCAGGGGTTATTACCTCCAAATGCAAGGATCCTCAGGCAGCGGCTGCGCTCCTGGATCTGGGCTATTCGGAAGAGGGCCGCACTCTCTTGAACTGGGGTGTGGAGGGCGTTACCTATACTGTTGAAAATGGCCAGAAGAAATTTGTGGATTCCATTATGAATCCGGGCGAGGGCCTGTCCCCGTCCAATGCCATTCTCCAATTTGCCTACCCGGCCAACGGCAACGCCAAGGTGATGGATTTTGAGGCCGCAGCACAAATTCAGTATGTCTACGAGGAATCGGTTGAGTCCATTAACAACTGGCTCGATGCGGATCCCTCCCTGATGCTCCACCCCAATATGTATTACACGCCTGAGGAGAGCTCACAGATTAGCAATATCCTCAACGAGGTTAAAACCTATCACGATGAGATGGCGCTTAAGTTTATCCTGGGTACCGAGCCTTTGAGCAAATTTGACGAGTATGTTCAAACCATCCGGAAGATGGGTATTGATGAGGCCATTAAGCTCACGCAGGATGCGGTTGACCGCCTTAACAGCAAATAAGGCCGCAATCGCCTAAGCTTTTTAAGCTGAACTTCAAAGCTGAAAAGGCCCGGAGAACATTTTTTGTTCCCCGGGCCTTTTCACCCTAGTCCACATAATCCTTGATGATTTTTTCAATACTCGCATCCTTTATTCGGAGTGAAATTTCAATACGTCGGTTTTTTGTTTTGGAGGCTTCATCGGTATTGGGTGCAACGGGCCGGAATTCCGAGAAGCCCGCGGCCTGAAAGAAGCTGCCGTAATCCTTTTCCAGCCGGGGAGAGGCTTTCATCATGGCAATGATAACGGCGATGGCCCTGTCACAGGATAAGTAATAATTGTTGTCGTAGGAATCGTCGGAGTCCGCATAGCCCGCTATGGTGATGGATTCAATGTAGTCTCTGAAATTCTCGGTTTCCAGCATTTTCAAGAAGGCGCCGGCCAGCTTTTTTAATAACGCCTGGCCACCGGCGGTTATCTCACTGGAGCCTTTGTCGAAGATGAGGGTGCTGCTGATAACCAGACTGGCGTTTTTGTCAATGGTAACAAGGGGCTCTTCGGTGTTTTCAAAGGCAGATCCAAACTCCTCCTCCATCATTTTTTTTACCTGATTTAACAGGCTTACCCTTAAAACTGAAATCTCCTGGAGACGGGCTTGCACATCCTGGAGCTCCATTTCCTTGGAGCTTAGGGCCGAACGGTCTGAATTGAGTTGCTTTTCCAGCTCGCTTATATGATCCTCCCTGACCGACAGTGTGCTTTCCATGGTGTTTAGAGCCGATTCCTTCTGTTCCAGCTCGGTATTGATTTCACGGAGAAGCTCCTGGCCCGCGGCCAGGTCCGTACGGGCCAGGCTTAGCTTGTCGTCCCAGGACTTAGTGGTTAAGATTTGCTTAATGAAAAGAATGAGTATAAGAAAAAAGAGGACAAACACAAGGGAGGACATAATGTCCGTAAAAGAAGGCCAGTAGTGCTCTTCCTCACCGTCACCCCTTTTTCTTCGAAAGCTTGAGGATACATAGCTTCTCATCCTCTCACACCTTCCTTGTAGCTCCCTGGTTTTTCCACTCTGGCGGCCGCAGCTTCACTGTAGTTTAAAAGCCGGTCGGGAATGCCATCAATAGCTTTAAGAAAGTGTTCTCTGTCCTTAATTGAAGACGACAGATGCTCCGACAGCTTGTGAAAAACGCCGGTAAGGTTTTCAAGCCTTACATGCTCCTCCTCCATGCCCAGGGTAAGAAGTTGAAGGGCCTCAGCGCTTTTAAACAGATGCGCGCTCCCTTCACGCAGGGCGTCGCCGCTTTTGTCGGCTGCGGTGCACAGGGCCGAAACACTGGTTTCTGCTCGGTTAAGGTTTTCGGATAAGCCGGAATTAAACTCCTTAAGCACGGAAAAGGTGTCTGAAAAACCATGTATGGTATCACTAAGCTGAGATACGGCAGACTGAAGCGATTCGGACAAATCCTTCAAAACGGAAGGAGGCAGCGCCTCGTCCTTTTCCTGCTCCTTTTTATCAAGAGACTCGGAGGCAAGCTTGACATCAATGTACTCCTCCAGCTGGGACATTAAAAGATCCTTGGCATGGGAGGCACTGTAAAAGGCGGTAATTAAGGTAAAGAGTATGGAGAAGCCTGTTCCTGCAAGGCTTGTGATAAAAGCCACAGACATGCCCTGAAAAGTGGATAAAAGAAGGGTAAAGATGTCCTGAGCCGCCTCGTTTACCAGGGCCTGAGCCGTAATTTCCTCCACGGCAGAGCCCATGTGACCCACGGCGGAGGTTAACCCGATAAAGGTGCCGAAAAGGCCTGTTGTGATAAGCAGGCTGTTAACCCGCTTCAGAAAGCTCTCGGCACTTCCCAAAGCCCCCATATAAACATTAAGAGCCGTATCCAATACCGCTCCCGTATTTATGGCCTCAATACCGCTTTTGTATGTACTGCGGCATTCTTCCGTTATCCAGATGAGCATATCCGTTTCAAGGCTCTCAGTTTCGCCTGCACAGTAAGCGGCCAGCTCCTCGGACAGGTAAAGGTAGCGCCGCCTTAAAAGAATATTCAAATAAAACGCGCCAAGAAAAAGAACCACCAGAGCAGCCGTGATAATAAAGCCTACCGGGCCAAGACGCTGATAAAGAGCCAGGAGGTTGTCCATGTATAAACCACACCTTTCCTAGAGGAAATCCGGGACAGGGTCCAAA
>JAFADM010000394.1 GCA_023424865.1 Bacillota bacterium
TGTTTACTCTATGGATTCAACAACCTGTCGGGCCTTTCATCCCTGAAGGCCGCCACTATGGATTTGGCGCAGGCGAGCCCTACATTTGAAAGGGTTTCATAGGTTTCGGCACCTTGATGGGGGGTGCAAAAGAAATTATCCAGTGTAAATAGGGGGTTGTCCTTTTGTGCCGGTTCTTTTTCAAAGACATCAATTCCCGCGGCCCCCAGCTGTCCGGTCTTCAGTGCCTCGTACAGTGCGCCTTCATCCACCAGGGAGCCCCGGGCCGTATTGATGAAAAGGCTGCCTTTCTCGAACTTTTCAAACATCTCCTTATTCATCATATGGTGAGTTTCAGGCATGGCAGGTATGTGGAGGCTAACAATCTGGCTTTCCCTTAAAACAGCCTCCATGGAGGGCAGCAGCGTTACGCCCAGTTTTTGTGCAGCCTCCAAATTCGGCGCAATGTCATAGGCAAAGAGCTGGCATTCAAAGGCAGAAAGGCGCTGGGCAAGGGTTTGTGCGATCTTCCCGAAACCCAGAAGGCCTATCCTCTTACGGAAAAGCTCCCGCCCGATAAACCTGGGCCATTGTCCTTCCCTTGTGGCCTGGTCCAACAGAGGGATCCTGCGAAGGCAGGAGAGCATAAGCCCCAGGGCGATTTCCGCCACCGAATGATAGGATTCCCGGGCGTTTGTTACATAAATTCCGTGGCTTTTAGCGGCGTTAAGGTCGATATTGTCTACCCCCAGCCCAAACCTGGCTATAATCCTAAGCCTGGGTGAAAAGCCGAAAACCTCTTCGGTCCAGTCGTCCAGTCCGGCTATAACCCCATCCACCCGGGGCATGATTTCTCTTAAAGCGTCCTTTTCCAGGCGGGGAAATTCTGTGCATGGCTCTAAAACCTCAAAGGCGTTAGCCTCGAGCAGTTGTTTTGCTTCCGGACAGCATTCGGAAAACCGGGTTGCCGTCACCAGCACCTGTTTTTTGTTACTCATGGAAGCTCCTTCTATTCTGTTATAATGCAAATGTTTATGGCAATGGCGTATTTATGGGGTAAGGGCTCAGTCTTCAAATTGATATTTTTCAAACAAAGAGGTGAGCCGAGCCAGCTTATCAACCTCCAGCTTGCCGATTCCATTGAGGTCGGATGGGTTTTTGGTGCGGGTATGATAGCTTTCCAGTACGCCCCGGCTCTTTAAGAAATACTTGGCGTTAACCGGATAGACCTGCCGCTCAATAAGTGCTGATACGGTGAGAAAATCTCCAATTTGGCGGGTTTTCTCCGGTTCTTTGGCAAAATGATCACACAGCCATGCGTAGAGAGACAGCTGGAAATTGGCCATAACCCCGCTGAAGCCTGCTGCTCCAAGCTCAAGGGTTTCCGGAAGGCTGGCCGTGTTGGCGTTGAAAAGCTTCATCCGGGTTCCTTTAACCGCGTCCAGCTTTGCCTTCATGCTGGCAATATCACAGCTGGTATCCTTAATAAAGTAAAACCGTCCTGTTTCAGCGCACCATTTGAGTTTTTCCGGCGAAATGAGACGCTTGTAGGGGTAGGGGCATTCGTAAAAACCCAGGGGCAGATCCGTTGGAAGCTTGTCCAGCAGTTTCTTTAAATTTTCGTGCCATAGGGCATCACTCTCATTTTCTTTTGCCAGCCGGTTTGTTAGAAGAATGACCGCATCGACTCCCGCAGAGGCAATCATGCGAAGCTCCTTGGCCTGATCGTCCAGGCTCTCGGAGACATGACCTGAAGCGATAACTGGAACTCTTCCGGCAGCCGTTTTCTTCACAAAACGTGCAACCTCCACCCGCTCCTCGAGGGACAGGAAGAACATCTCACTTGACTGGCAGACGGCGAACAGTCCGGCAGCTCCGTTTTCTATGTACCAGTTTACCAATCGTTCCAGTGATGCGTAATCCACCTCATTACCGTCTGTAAAAGGTGTCAGCATGGTAGGCCATACGCCGTTGGGAAATCTCTCACTCATTTTGTTTATCCTCCTCTATTTAACTAACGAGGCTGCTGTCCTTCCACCCAAAAGAGGGGAGCGGACAATAAGCCCTGCTGTTTAAGCTGGTATTCATAGCTCCACTTATTGCCTGTGGTTCTCCAGATATTTGGGCCTTGCCAGGTTTCCGTGTGGTCAATATTATGTACTGCACCAAAGGCGTTATGTCTGTTTCCAAAGACAGTGATTTCCAGAATATGCCGGCCCTTTGCCACGCTACCGCAAAGCATACGGTAGGGTGCAAATGCCAGTGTTCCTAGTTCATTTTTGTCCAGTGTCACCTTCATTAGCGCCCCTCTGTAGTGGGGAGCCTCCACAAAGAGCTGGCCCTCCTGACAGTCAAAGGGGATGACATAGGTGATGTTTCCCGCATAGAAGGGCAGTCCCTGACGGGTAAAATCACCATAAAAAACGGTTTCAGGCAGTGCGGTCAGATGCTTTTCCGCACCGCTTACCTGCACCCCGAAGGCCCCCAGAAGATAACACCATTCCACGTTGGTTTTTTCGCCAAAGGGTATGGCTAAAATTAATTCATTGATTCCTTTACTCAGGGGAGGGATGGACACGGTTTTTATAGCCTCATCGACGAACCAACCCTCCGGTTGTGTATTCACCAGAACGCCGTTGACCCATAGCTTTGCTTTTTCCAGCTCCTCGGCTGCAAAACGGACACCTTCAATCCCTACATGGGAATGAACGGTAAACTTAAGCCTGAGCTCGTGACTGGGAGGAGGGGGCGCCGGGTTGACCCATGGCTGCGCAAGTGCCTCCATCCGAAGGGGATAACCGCATTTTTTACGAAACAGGTTGTCAATTCTCAGAATTTCCTCTCTGGGCTGCCATAGACCGTCATTGTCAAACTGGTACTCTGCCAGATCCAGTAAGAGTACGTTAGGCTCCGAAAGCGTGTATGACTGAGGCTGGGAGAGGTATTGGGCATCGCGGGGCAAGGAAGGGAGCGGGCTGTTCAGCTTATTTTCGCATCGGCCGGGAGACAGCTCCATAAGCAGGCTGTCATGAAAGGAGCCATGCCAGACTACAACGGTCTGGCCGTCCTGGTAACGGGCTCCCATAGGTGTCATTTCACCGTTAAGGGTGTTATACAGAACGGGTGTCCATTCCCCCTGTATGACAATGGTATTCTCTTCAATAAAAGCAATATCCGGATTCTTCGCCTTATTCACATGGCAGACAAAAAGCCAGCGGTTTTTACCATCGGTACGCATCTGATAAAACAGGTTTCCGGCCCGAACGCCGGTTTCCGCATGCTCCACTTTCGTGCCGTCGGTTCCGTCAAGAGGCCGCATGCTGATGTCAATATCGCGGTAAGGCTCAAGAGCCTTCAAAAGAGCTGATGCCGAAAAGGAAATACAGGTGCTTCGCTTTGCCAGCTCGGTTCCGCGGCTGCTGGGGACGGCGTCAATTAAGGCAGCAGGTTCGCCTGCAAACAGTATTTGCCCCCCGCTGTCTCTGAAGCTTTCAAGCCGTTTCAGGGTTCCGGCCCGCAGGGTACGGCAATTGGGTACAACGACAACGTCATAGGCCATGTCACCCATCATGAAGCGGTTTTCTGCCGGCTGCTCCGGGGTTTGATCCAGCAGGGACTCCGAGATAAAATCAAAGTCAATAAGGCCGAAGAGAAGCCACTCGATTAAGCGTGTGAAATGGTCTTCCAGCTCCATTCGTATTCCTGAGGTCTGGCTCTGAGTGCCCCAGTACAGCCAGTAGGATTCTATGGGATGGATAACCCCTACCCGGACATGGGGCTTCCCTCGGGTAAGGGCTGTGTCAAGGCGGGCAAAATGATCCTCAATAAGAGGGTATTCCTTATACCAGGGCGACTGGTAGCCGATGCTGGCAGGATAATCCCGCTTAGCCTCGCCGGCCATGGACATCCAGGTGAGATGAGGCACTCTTACCGTAACACCCAGGGCTGCCTGCCAGTCCCCGGCAAGCTTGTGGCCCCGGAAGTCAAAGTCCCAGCCGGTTACGCCGTATATTTCACTCATAACGCCTTCCCTGCCAAAGGCATGAGCTACGCTCTGAGCCTGCTTTAACGTGGAAAGCTCCCGTCTGTCGCAGAGCATGTCAATACCCGGAAGCGCAAAGTTTTTTAGGGGACGCATGGCCTCGCCCATGGTGAGAGTCTGGGAAAACAGGGTCCATTCGCTCATCATATGCCCTGTCAGCATAAGTCCGTTATCCGAGCACCATGAGCCCACATTGTCGCAGAAGGCCTGGGAGAATCTTTCACATATATGACGGTGGTATTGGTAACGGGTTTTTGAAACCCTGCCCTCCGGCAGCTCCCAGAAAAGCTCGGGCAGCATGTCCAGCAGGGAATCCCCGTAGGTATCCCTGTAGCTTTGCTCCAGATCATCCGTAAAGGGGAGCAGCACCGCAATACGTTCAAAGGGATCCCTCAGCCTCTCCTTATGGCAAACCTGGGGCTCGTCGGTAAAAATGGAGGGTATGGATTTGCCGAAATCCGTGCCCAGCTTCTCCCTGTATTTTTCGTGTGTTACTTCAATGAAACGATCAATGGCTTTTTTGTCCAGGGTATTCACATAGGACTCATTATTGAACCAGGGTGTGGCGCCTGAGATTTCCAGGCTCGCGTCCCAGGTCTTTTCATTTGGCTGTGCGGATTTATCCACCCTGCGGTAGGCTGAAAGCTCTCCTTTGTCATTAAGCTCCACCTCGTACCGGGCAAGGTGGGTTCTATCCTCTGTCCGGATAGCCTTGGCTGCGGACATCAGAGCCTCTTCCTCCCCGCCTTTTTTTAATCCGGCAGGCTCCAGAACGAGAAAACGGGAACGATAGGCCCTGTCCTTTGTGACAAGGCCCCCGGCGCTGCCTGAGGGCCAACGGTCCTCATCGTAGAGCCAGCAAAGCATATTTTCCTTTTTTGCCTTCTCATTGCAGAAACGGACATGATCAAAAAATGTATCGCCCAGATATTCGGTATCGAGGCCCACACGGCAATGAACATGGAAGCCGCCCATTCCCATTTCACGCATCTGGTCGATTTGCTTTTCCATGGTTTCATTGTCAAGCTTTGTGTTCCACGCCCAGAAGGGTGTCCCCCTGTACTCCGAGGTGGGGGAGGCAAACAGTACGGGATCCAGTCGTTCAGTCCCGTTTTTGTTGTACAGCATAGGCTTACTTACCTGCTTTCCTGTCAATTTGAGTTCTGAATTCATTAGGAGTCATTCCCATATAGCCTTTAAATAGCTTGAAAAAGTATTTGGGGTTTCGGTACCCAATCTCCCCCGAGATCCGTTCCATAGTAAGAGGCGTGTCCCGTAAAAGCTTCCTGGCTTTATCCATGCGTACCCGCGTCAGGTATTCGTTAAAGTTTTCACGGGCCTTGAGCTTGAATACATGGCTAAGATAGCTGGGATTAATATAGAAGGCTGCCGCTATGGTCTCAAGAGTGATTTTTTGACTGTAATTTTTATCGATATAGGCTTTGATTTGGTTCATAAGCTGCTCCTGGCTGCTGCTGGAGTTTTGGACCGATTTAAAAGCCAGGGAGATGTAACCCGTAAGTTCTCTTTTCATCCTTTCCAAATCCGGATCGAACTGGTAACGGTGAAAGGCTATCTCAACGGTGGCGTTGCTGTCCTCTCCGGATTGCTCCGTATAAGCGTTTACAAGCTCCATAAGCTTCCCGCACTCCTTTATGATTATACCGAAGGGCGCATCAGCCTGAGTTAATCGGCTTATAAACACCTCCATTATCTCAGGAACGCTTTCCGGGTTGTAGCGCATGGAAAGAAACAGGTTATGAATTTCCTCACTTGTGTGGAGCTGACTTTGGGGCGGATTGTCCTGCCTCAGGACGCAGCGCGTCTGGGAAAGCCGAACCTGGGAAAAACGCTCCCTGTTTTTTAGATACAGATCATGGGCGGCGCTGAGGCCAACCGCCGGTTCGCTTACAGCGATATACTGCACGCTCTCCGGTTCCTTTCTTCCAAGGAGATCCACAATCCTGTCGGAGGCGCAGGCCAGGCCTGTTGCTTTCTTTCCCGTATAAAGCAGCAGCACAAAATACTCGTATTTGCCCGCCGGGTTTTCCATAGGAATGGCGCGGACCTCATCCCCATAGACGGAACAAACCTCCTCCAGTTCTCCCATGAGATGGGGGGAGTTTGTCCGTATGCTTATAACCCTCATTTCACGGATGCTTCCGTAAAGGCTTCCAAACTCCTGCTCCTGTTCACTGTCCCAGGGATGAATAAGCAGATTAAACAGCTTGCGGCCGTGAACGCGCCTTTTAAGCATCCCCAGCTCCTGGACCTGCTCCATCCGGTGTTTGCTGCTCTGGGCCCGTTCAATGGCTTTTTTGAGCTGCTTATGCATTTCCTCGGCTGAATAGGGCTTAAGCACATAGCCCACAGCGCCGTTTTCAATGGCGGTGCGCATATAGGAAAAATCCTGATAGCTGCTGAGCACAATGATCTGCTTTTCCTTGTACTGGGTGCTGACCTTCTGCAAAAAGTCCACGCCGTCCATTTCCGGCATCTTCATGTCGGATATGATAATATCCGGGTCCTCCTCTTTAACAAGCTTCAGTCCCTCTACGCCGTTTCCGGCCTGACCGACGCATGTGAGAGGCATAGCCAGCCGGCTGATTTTTTTAACAAGCCCCTGACGGATAAACATTTCGTCATCCACAACAATATAGCGGTAAATGGGTTCTTCCTGATGATTAATCAACCGCTTCACCCCCTTTTTCGGAGATGGGAATAAAGACATTTACACAAGTCCCTTTTCCCGGCCCGCTTTCCAGGCTAAGCCCGTATTTTTCACCATACAAAAGGCGTATTCTTTTATGGATATTAATAAGACCAACCGAGTGATGGCGGCTTCCGGCAGGCATAGGAGCCGTTCCCCTTTCAAGGCGCATGCGGAGCTCTTCCAGCTTGTCCCCTTCAATACCCGAACCGTTGTCCAGCACTCCCACCTTGAGAACACCATTCTCCGCCTGTGCCGTGAGAATAATTCTGCAGGGCTCAGGGGAAGCGTACAGCCCGTGTTCAATGGCGTTTTCCACAAGGGGCTGAAGCATGAATTTTAAGACTCTGGACTGCCTTAAGGGCCCGGGAACCTGTATGCTAAGCTCAATGGTTTTCCCAAAACGCACCTGCTGGATAGTGATGTACCGGGCGATATGATCGATTTCGGCACTGAGGGCCGCCTCATCCTCTTCATAGTCAATGCTGTAACGAAGCATGTCTCCAAGGGATTTGGACATGACCGAGATATTTGTGTTTTCCTCAAGCTCGGCCAGGCAGTTTATGTTTTCAAGGGTATTGAACACAAAATGGGAGTTAATTTGGGCCACAAGGTTCTTCATTCGTGATTTTAGAAGATTGATTTCACCTATATACCTGTCCTGAATAAGGTTGTTAATCTTGTCCACAAGGGCATTAAAGCCCCGGTACAAAATGCCTATTTCATCCTTTCGAACCACATCCCTGTCGGTAGTGTCAATGCTTTTGAAGGGGGTTTCCTGCATGGTTTTGCTCAAATGAATAATGGGCCGGGTAAAAAAACGGGCAAAAAGCACGGACACAATCAGGGTGGCAAAAAGGCAGGAGGCTGTAATAATTAAAAGGTAGGATACGTTCTGGAAGTACATGGTATGGAAGGCGTCCATGGTCATCTGCGAAACGACCTTCCAGCCGCTGTAATCCAGAGTGTCATACATAACTGCCCCAAAGCTGCCGTTTTGGTTTATTTCACCGGCATACGTGCTTATGATGGTGTTGAATACCCCGTCATCCATCTCCAGGCGCCCGGCTTGTCCGAAAAGAAGACTCCCGTCCGTATCCAGGATGTAGGTATCGCTCCATTGGGTTTTACTGTTGTCCAGAACCCCAAAGATCCGGGTGTTGCAAACCATGGTGAGCATACCGATAACCTGGCCGTTATAAGAGTCCACCACATTTTTAGAAAGCAGGACATAGGCGGACTTATCCTGTTCCCTCTCCAAAAGATGCATGGTTAGGTAAGGTGTTTTTAAAGAGGTCTGGCGGTTCCATTCCGCTTTAAGCTCCTCCAGCAGCAGCTCGCTCTTATTGGATTTGTTGTAGGAGTAGTTGTACAGGTGGCGGGTATAGAGGTAAATGGATTCCACATACTCGTTGTTAAAGGCCACCTGCTGGCAGGAGGAATAAAACTGGCGGCTGTTTTGCAGCCTGCTCCAGGCGGATACCGTTTCGTTTCGGAACTCTTCCTTTGTAATGTATTGAACATCCCTGCTTTCCAGGTTTGTCTGATTATACAGAAGCGAATCCATTAAAACCCCCAGGCTTTCCAGTTGATGGTTAATATCCACGGTGATTCGGTCATTGTCCGCCTTTGTTGCGGAGTACACCTGGTTCCGATAAAAGGTTAAATTGTTTTGGAAGGTGAAAATGAACAATACTAGGGTAGGTACAACAGAAATAAGAAATACAGCGAGCCTCGTTTTGAATTGGATGCTTCTTTTCAGTTGCATGCTGTCCAACCTCCAAAGCCTAGTCTACCGCTATTGTACACCTTCCGCCCCAACGAGCGCCAGCCTCCCGGGAACAAAGGGGGTCAGCCCTTTACCGCACCTACGGTTAAGCCTCCGATAAAATGACGCTGCAGGAAGCCGTAGGCAACAAGCAGAGGGATAGCGCTTAGGTAGCAGGCTGCAAAAAGGATATTCCATTGCGTGGTATTTTCCATATCTCCGATAAAGTTCATCATCATAAGGGGCAGCGTTTTCATTACGGGCTTTGACAAAAACAGCATGGAGAAGAAAAAGTCATTCCATATGGGAACACCCTGTGTAATCACAACCGATACGATGGCCGGCTTGATTAAGGGCATAACAATCACAAAAAAGGTATACAGGGTACCCGCTCCGTCAATGGTCGCCGCTTCCTCGAGGGAATAGGGAACGCTTCCCTTGACAAAATTGATAAACAGAAATACCGAAAAGGCGGTACAGGAAGTAACATACATAATGATGGGAGCAACACGTCCTTCATTGAGCCCGAAGCCGCGAACGATATTGTACATGGGAATGATGGACATCTGGGCGGATACAATCATGCCTGCCATAAAGAAAATTTGAAGAAACGCGCCGATTTTATTCTGCAGCCGGGCAATGGCATAGCCGGCCAGGGATGTAAAAAGCACAAGTACTGCCACGCTGACTCCCGTATTAATGACGCTGTTTAAAAAGGAGCGGAAGTAATACATTTTTTCAAACGCTACCCGATAGCTTTGGAGGTTTACCTGGCTGAAAAGCTTTAAATAGGACTCAAGATTGTCCGGGGAGCGCAGGGAGCCGGAAAGGGCAATGACAAGGGGAGACAAGTATATGGTGAAAAACAGAAGAACGGCAAGGGTGATGAGTACTTCCTTCTTTTTAAGCTTAAGTCTCTCTTTCTGCTTTCCTTTAAGCTTCTCTTTCATGCTTCTGTCTCCTTCTTCTTCATAAATAACAGAACAACCACGGAAACGACCAGGATAAACAGGAAGGCCACCGCCGCCAGGGCCTCCGCAAGGCCGTACTGACTGTCGATGAAGGCCATACGGTATACGGTGTACATGAGGGTGCTGCTGGAGGTCCCCGGTCCTCCCCGGGTGATTGTGAAAACATAGTCAAAGGCCTTAAAGCCGGATATCATGCCCAGCATGACGTTTACGGTGATGGTATTGGCAAGCAGAGGCAGCTTGATATGCCAGATGGCCTGCCAGCCGTTGCAGCCGTCCATTTTTACGGATTCCAGAATTTCTGAGGAAATGCCCTGAAGTCCCGCCAGGTAAATGACCGTCATAACGCCGGTTGCTTTCCACTGCTCAACAAAGGCGGTGGATAAGAGGGAGGTGGACGGATTTCCCAGAAAGTTAGGCGCAAAGTCCGAGAGGCCCAGGGCCTGGAAAACCTCTGCGATAAGGCCGTAATGAGGAGCGTAGACGTAACTCCAGATAAAGCCTATGACAATGGTGCTGAACAGTGCAGGTATGTAAAAGACGGTGCGGAAAAAGCCCTTTGCCCTAAGCTGCATATTCAGTATCATGGCGATGGCCAGGGACTGAATATTACCGAAAATAACCGAAAACAGAGTATAGACGCAGGTATTTTTCAGTGAGTTGAGAAGCGTGCCGTCATTAATAAGGTATCTGAAGTTTTTCAGTCCCACAAATTTATAAGCCCCAATGCCGCTCCAGTTTGTAAAACCGTAGAAAAACGACATGACAACCGGTGTAATCCAAAAGCAAACGTAAAGTGCCAGTGCAGGCAGAACGAATAGATAGAGAATTCTTCTTTTCTTGCTGCTTATCATTTTATCCTCCCTGGTGATTTTCTTGCCCGCAACCCAAAGCGG
>JAFADM010000424.1 GCA_023424865.1 Bacillota bacterium
GCCAAAATGGCACGCAAGCCAAAGGCCTTGTCGGCGTGGTCAAAAAGCATGGCCGCCATGGCAATGATTTTAAGGTAAAACAGGCTCATAGGAAGGCTTTGTCCTTTCCTTTATTTCATTCATTATACCACAGGAATCAGGCCTTCCCATTTATTTCTGACAGCTTAAGCTTTGGGAAGCTGTTTCTTTATTACTTCTTCCATTTTTGAAGGCGGTGTGACCGGAGAAAAGCGATCCACCACTTTACCTTCCGGACTTACAATGAATTTGGTAAAATTCCATTTAATGGTCTTCCCAAAATAGCCCGGCGCGTTTTCCTTTAAATAATGGAAAACCGGATGGGTGTTGGGACCATTCACTTCTACCTTGGAAAATAACGGGAAGGTGACGCCATAATTCAAGGAACAAAAGGATGCTATCTCCTCATCATTTCCAGGCTCCTGGTGAGCGAACTGATCGCAGGGAAAAGCCAGAATTTCAAGCCCCTTGTCACTGTACTTCTCATAAAGGGTTTGAAGCTCCTTGTACTGAGGTGTAAAGCCGCATTTGGACGCCGTATTGACAACAATGAGCGCCTTGCCCTTAAAATGAGACAGTTCAACTTCCTTACCGGTCTTGTCCTTTGCCTTGAGTGCATAAAGATTCATAAAAAACCCTCTCTCAATTATTTTTATTATATTTGTTCAAATTTAATTTTATCAAATATATATTACACTATATCAAACTCTTTTTCAACATGTCAATTCCTTCTTATTATTTTCTAATCAAAATATAATAATGCCCGAAATCCTGCACCAAATCAGCCCAATAAGGCATCATAACAGGCTTGCATAAGCCTCCGCCTCTTGAATAATCACTAAAGTATGACATAATGAGGTCATACTGGGTTCTTGAATAAATTTGCCCTGTATCAAAAAAAATAGTATGCATGGAAGGAGATGAAGGCTTTATGAAGGAGCTTTTAGAAAAATCAATTCAATTCGGAGTAGGACTCTTTGCTTTTTCAAAGGAGAAGGTTGAGGAATTCGTAGACGATATGGTAGGCAGAGGTGAAATCGCCAGCAAGGATGCCCGCCAATTTGCTAACGATCTTGTGAAAAAGGGTGAGGAACAGAAAAAAGCGGTTGAAGGCCTTATCCGCAACGAGGTTTCCAAAGCCTTGGATTCTTTGAGTATTGCAAGAAAAGAAGATATGGTTAGCAGAGATGATATAAAGGACATTGTAAGAGAAGTGCTTGCAGAGAGCTTTAAAATCGACAAAAAGACGGATTAGGAGACGATTTCATCGTGTATAAGCCCGCTCATGCCAGGAGAAATGCCGAAATACTGTCTACCTTCACCCGGTATGGCTTTGGATATCTTTTAGGAAAGCTGGGGCTCAAGGGAAAGGGAAGGGCCAGCAAAGCCTCCACAGCCGAGGGGCTGGAGGAGCAGCTGGCCCATAATCCCGGCACTAAGGGATCGTCAGGCAAAAGATTTCGGCTTGCCCTGGAAGAGCTGGGGCCAACCTTTATTAAAATCGGACAAATTCTCAGCACCCGGGCGGACCTTCTCCCCCCGGACATCCTGAACGAGCTTAAGCTGCTTCAGGATTCGGTGCATCCCTTTCCTTTCGAGGAAGCACGAGCCGTAATTGAAGCAGAATTCAAGGAAAAGCTGGAAAACGTCTATAAGGAGTTTGATCCCAAGCCCGTGGCAGCCGCCTCCATTTCTCAGGTACACAGAGCATGGCTCTTTTCTGGGAAAGAGGTAGCCGTGAAGGTCCAGCGGCCAGGGATAGAAAGCCAGATTCGGATTGATCTTGAGATCCTCAAAAATCTGGCAGGCCTTATAAACAGGCATACCAGGCTGGGACTTTATTATGATTTTTCGGGCATGGTGGCGGAATTTGAGAAAACCCTTCTTAATGAACTCGATTTTACCAAAGAAGGGAAGAATGCCGATACTTTCCGGCAAAACCTGGCATGGGACGAGGGTATTACCGTTCCCGACATCAAATGGCTGTATACCACCAAAAGAGTACTCACCATGGAATATATGCGGGGTGTCAGTGTAAAGGATTTGACTACCCTCGATAAATGGGGGCTTGATAAAAACAAGCTTGGAGAACGCATCTCTGCCTCCATTATTAATCAAATTCTGAGGGACGGTTTCTTTCATGCGGATCCCCATCCGGGTAATGTCCGGATTCTGGAGGACGGCACTATAATCTTTCTGGATTTGGGCATGGTGGGCCGTTTAAGCGATCGAAAAAAAGAAATGATAACCCACTTCTTTATCGGTTTTGCAACTATGGATGCAAACCTGGTGGTGGAGTCCATCCTGGATTTGGACGCCATGCCGGATAAAAGCCGGCTTCCGGCGTTTGAACGGGATGTTAACCGGCTGATGGAAAAATATATGACCATGCCCATGAACGAAATTAAGGCAGAGTCTCTTTTTACGGATGTCTTTACTCTTGCTTACGGGGATCATATCCGAATTCCACAGGAGTTTACTTTTATCGGCAAGACCATGGTCACGCTTCAGGGCCTTTTGGAAAAGCTGGCCCCTGAGCTCAATCCCATCGCCGTTGCCGAGCCTATTGCAAAAAAGCTCATTTTACAGTCCTTTTCATTTAAAAATACAAAAAAGCAGCTCACTAAAAGTCTTTTTGACTATCGAAGGCTGATGATTGAGCTTCCCACCGTGGTGAGAAGCTTAATGGGAAAAGCTGAAAATGGAAGCCTTGAGCTGCACTTGTCGCTTAAGGATGGAGATAAGCTGCAGCATCGGATCGAGCGTTTATTTAATAGAATATCTTTTAGTGTCATTCTGCTTTCAATAAGCATAATAATAGCCGGAATACTTATTAGCTCCGGACTCAGCGCCAACACGGGCGAAGAGATGTATGCGCTGAACCTTATTGCTCTGAAAGCGGGATTGGTACTGGCAGTCGTTATTATTTTAGGCTTGCTGATTTCTATGTTCCGCTCGCGCAGGTAAAGGGTAAAGGGGAGTTCTTGGGGCCGGGAAGGAATGACAGATGACAACAGGATCAAGCAACACACCATCCATTTCCCAATGGGATAAGGATTTTATTGAATGCATAAAGGGTATTGCACTTCATCCGGCTGTACGTTCCATGGAGAATTTTATACAGCACGGACGGACCAATTGCTATGATCATTCGCTTTATGTAGCCTATCTGAGCTATATTCGATGCAGAAGGGCCGGACTTGACTGGCGTTCGGCTGCAAGAGGCGGTATGCTCCACGATTTTTTTCTTTATGACCGCCGCATCAACAAGCCTGAAAAAACTTTTCATGGAACCCTTCATCCAAAGGTAGCTTTAAAAAACGCGCAAAAATACTTTTCGATTAATGCCATGGAAAAGGACATTATTGAGAAGCACATGTGGCCCTTTTCACGGGTAGCACCTCTCTACAGGGAAACAATGGTAGTTATGGGAGTTGATAAATACTGTGCTTTTATGGAAGGAAGCCGGTTAGGCAGTCTGCATGAGGTAAGGCGGCTCAGAAAGCTGCTACATTTATTGCATTGACTCCCTGCAGTACCATTTATAATATGTAGGTGGAATATGAAGCCTATACAAGCAGAAAAGAGGCAAAAATGATTTTCGAAACTCAGAGACTCATTTTGCGAGAGCTAACCATGGGTGATCTTGAAAGCCTGCATGAAATCCTTTCGGATCCGGTTTCAATGATGCATTATCCGGCACCCTTTCCACGTGAAAAGTCAATAGCTTGGATTCAGAGGAATATCGAAAATTATGCAACCTGCGGTTTTGGTCTTTGGGCTGTCATATTGAAAGATGAGAACCGATTTATCGGTGAATGCGGACTAACTATGCAAAAAATTAATGGCGATTGGGTGCCGGAAATAGGCTATCATATTAACAGGATATATACAGGCAAAGGATATGCGACTGAAGCAGCCAAAGCGTGCAGAGATTATGCTTTCAACGTTTTAAAATTTCAAAAAGTCTATTCGTATATGAAGTATACAAATAGTGCTTCTCAAAAAGTGGCAATAAAAAACGGCATGGAACTTATTACAGAGATACCGGATAAGGTAAACAAAATTACCAGGGTATATGCTATCACTTTGGAGCAATATTTAGCCCTTTAGCTTTTTGGTGTGAGTCTTATTGGGTGTGAGTCTTAGCCGATGCGTTCCAATCATTTTAATTAATAAACTTACCTCTACGTTAACAGCAAACCTCATATATACGGGAAGTAATAACCAAAAATTACTACCGTATTGTTGTCATGTCATGAAAACCGTTACCCCAGATATTAATTTCTTTCAAAATAGGTATCAATGATTTCCCAAATAGAGATAAAGAATATTCAACACGTACAGGAACTTCGGCATAAACCGTTCTGACAATCAGTCCATCTTTTTCAAGGCTTCGCAGTTGAGCAGATAACACTTTTTCTGAAACTTCCGGGAACCGACGACTTAATTCACCGAAACGAAGCTCTCCTTCTGCAAGGTTCCACAATATTACTACCTTCCATTTACCGCTTATCAGGTAAATCGCAAGCTCCATTGGACAGTTAAATATTTTGCTGTGGTATTCAACCATAAAAAGCTTCCACCTCCTTACCAAATAGTAAGAAACGTACAATAAAGTGCGATATTGTAAGTTATTCTATTTATAGATTATTATACTTATTGTATATCACAATTTTTTAAAAAATAAAAGGAGCTGTGAAGATGAATACTTTTATTGAGGTTATATTAACACGAAAGAGTATCCGTAAATTTACAGAAGAAAAAGTTTCAAAAGAAACACTTGAGCTTTTATTGACCGCAGCTATGAATGCTCCCTCGGCTTGTAATCAGCAGTCATGGTACTTCATTATAGTCGCAGACCAAGAAAAGCTTAGGAAACTTTCAGAACTTCATGATGGTGTTAAATTTGTAAAAGATGCACCGATAGCAGTCATCATCTGCGGTCAACCTAGCGCTGCAATACTTGACTATTATTGGGCAGACGATTGCGCTGCCGCCACACAGAATCTTCTTCTTGCAGCTCATTCTCTTGGTCTGGGTGCTACCTGGACCGGAATTAACCGCCAAGATTCATTAGCCGTCCAATTATATCGGGAGAATATTGGTATCCCGAAGCAATATTTTCCATTCGCCATGGTACCCATCGGATATCCCGCAGAGCAGACAGTGTCAAATAATAAATATGATGAGAAGAAGATTTTATGGGATAAATCTATTGGGCCTGCAGGAGTGGCGGAGCACATCAGTGGCCAACAATACCCGCAGGATCCGTCATAAGCAAAACGACTAAAGGATTATCAAGGGTTTGCAGGTAGTCGTAGGCAGCGTGAATAAAAAGGTAAAAAGGATTTTGCCGTGCTGTTACAGTTATTGCATTGACACCTTTTGCGGGAATGTCTATAATGTATCTCAAAAGAAACGCATATATAACAAATATATGTAGTATGAATTACAATGAAAGTGAGATGACTGCAATGATTACAGCTGAGCGTAAAGCTGAACTGGTGAAACAGGCCGGTGATGAGTTTCAAAAAAGGAGTGTATGTTCGGAGGCCATTTTAAATACCTTTAATCAGGGCTTAGATCTTGGTTTAAATGAAACGGCAATTAAAATGGCCTCGCCCATGGCTGGCTATGGCAACAGATGCTGCTGCGGTGCCCTAAACGGCGCTGAAATGGTTATAGGCGCCTTAACAGGCCGCTCCAGTGATAACACGGATTTTAATGATTTTGTTAAATCCTTTGATTTTGCAAAGGAAATGCATGATTCTTTCAGCAAGGTTTTCGGAGCCTCCTGCTGCAAGATTATTACCAGGAATCAAAACTTCGGAACCCCGGAGCATATGGAAAGCTGCAAGCATCTGGTAGAGGATACGGCAGGGCTTTTGGTTGACGTAATCAATAATAACAAAATCGCCTGATACCGCCTCAACTTTACCACGAATCATAACCTGTATAGGTTTCATTCGTAATGTGAAAAATGAGGGCATAAACCTTACCCTAGCGCTCAATTTAAATTAAATTTTATCAACTACTTAATACTTATATATTTTAACAGGATCAAAGGGATCGGTTGGCAAGGCTATAAAAACCTTGCCAACCGGTCCCTTACACGTTTCTCACCCATAACCCGGATAATGTCAAAAAGATCCGGTGTTTGGGTACGCCCGGTTAAGGCCACCCGAATAACCATTGCCACATCACCCACATGGCCTTTATAGACTTCCGGGTTTTTGCGGTAGGTTTTCATATCAGGAGCCAGCCCCACCGATTGGCTGATGGCCTTGAGCCTCTCAAACCATGCACCGTTGTCCTCCTGCTCCTTTGAGGCATCTAAATAAAGCTTAAGGATTTCCTTCCATATGCCCTCATTGACCGATTGGGGAAGGCGATCGGGGGAAAGGGTATTTTCAAAAAGCTCGTCATAAAAAAAACTCATGGCAGGCTTAATCTCCGCCCATTTGGCAAACTCCTTTCTTGGCTTATCCGTACCTCTCCCGATGGACAGAATAGCCAGGGTATAGTCCTTATACCCATCAATTACTTCATAAAAAGCAGGGTCATTGTCCTCTGCCCACCTTTTCAGAGCCTCATAGACCTCCTGAGCATCCAGGGAGGCAAGTACATTACGGTTTATATTATTAAATTTATCCAAATCAAAAAGAGGCCCGCTGTTGCTCATTTTTTCAAGCTTCAGCCGAAAAAGGTCTTGGGAGGAATCCGGATATTGGGAACGCCAGTCTTCAAAATCCGAATTGGCAAGGCCCAAAAGATATTCTCTTACCCCATACCCCCAATAGCCCTGCTGCTGATACCAGCTTGCGGCAAATTCCGGATCCTTCCGCTTGCTGAATTTCCTTTTGGACGTACCGTCCATTTTCATAATAGGGGAGAGGTGCCCATACAAAGGCGGCTTCCAACCCAATACCTCATAAAGCTGAATATGCACCGGCACCGAGGACAGCCATTCGTCTCCCCTTAGAACATGGGTCGTTCCCATAAGGTAATCATCCACCACATGGGCAAAGTGATAGGTGGGAAGGCCGTCGGACTTTAAAAGAACAATGTCCTGATCATTTTCTGGCATGGTGATACCGCCCTTCACAAGATCCTGAAAGCTTATTTTTTTCTCAGGGTTTCCCGGTGATTTAAGACGCAAAACAAAGGGCTTCCCTATCAGGAGGGCCTTGTTTACTTCATCCGGAGGCTGATCTCTGCAGGAAGCCCAATTTCCGTAATACCCGGTAAGCTGTTTTTCAGCTTTTTGAACAGCCCTTAAAGCATCCAGATCCTCACCCGTACAAAAGCAGGGGTAGGCCAGCCCTTTTAAAATCAGCTCTTTGGCGTATGTTCTGTACAACTCCCTACGGAGGCTTTGACGGTAGGGTCCATATAAGCCTTTATCCTTCCCGGATTCGGTTTCTCCTTCGTCAAAACCAATACCAAAGTAGTCCAGAGACTTAAGAATTTGAGGAATACTTCCTTTTACCTCCCGTTTACGGTCCGTATCCTCGATTCTTAAATAGAAGAGCCCGCCGCTTTGTCTTGCCAGCCTTTCTGAAATAAGCGCGGCAAAAAGCCCACCCATGTGAACAAAGCCTGTGGGGCTTGGGGCAAAACGGGTAACCATGGCCCCCTGCGGAAGTTCCCTTTTGGGATACCTTTTTGCAATCTCTGGGGGAGATAACCGAACATCGGGCAGTAAAAGCTCCGCAAGCTTGCTGTGTAATTCAGCCTTCATTTCCTTCACCCTTGATTCTGACGAAAGCAGAATCCTCCTTTCAAATTCTTGTCCCTGTTGGTTTCATCCCTGTAAAATGAGCTATTCGGCCCAAAAACGCAAAAAAGCCCTTCATCCTGTTAGGACGAAAGGCTAAAACTTCCGCGGTACCACCTAAATTGGTTAAACCCAGCTCATTTACAGTACTGTCATACTGCTCTTCGTTAACGGGAAGAACCCGTCAGGCCTTCAATCAGCCCGCCGCTCCAAAGCCTCATTCAGCAAACCCGGTTATCCATTCACACCGCCCTGGACTCTCTTAGAACCGTTTAATGCTTACTCTTCTTTTTCATCGCATTTAGTCTGTATTGACATTTATTCTAATGAGTTGCTCCCTAAAAGTCAACTGAAAAGTCAAAGTGAGTGTGAAAGTAAAAGTATATGCTAGAGTATAAGTCAAACTTTTAATGTTTACAAATCCCTCCTTCAGGCATATAATAAGATAAATTTCATATGAAAAAGACGATGACGGGGACAGTAAATGCCTATTGAACGTTACAGCGAATGGGAAGCGGTGAAAGCCCATACCAGTAAACAGGCGTTGAACATCACTCCGGAGTTTCAGGCTGAAAGACACATTGAGTAAGTGCTGACGGTTTTCCGCCGTTAACGGGAACGCATATGCTGGTATGTCGTATCAGGTGGGTTTGAGAAAGCGCAGCTTTCGTCCTGTTATGGGACGGAGGCTTTTTGTTTTCTGTCTGAAATTTCTTATAAGATTTCCTATTTTCTTAGCACTTTTCAAAGCACCTCCGGTATTTCATACCTCTCCAAATGGAGACAAAAAAGAACGGAGGTGATGGGAATGATTGAAGGCGACATTGGAGACATTGAACCGGCTATTAGACAGCCAATTCTAGAGTCAATCATTCCAGGGAGGATAAGAAAATGGAAGCATTCAACCCAAATCAGGATTTTATCAAAATGGAACATGAAATATTGAAGTTCTGGGAGGAAAACCGGTGCTTTGACAAGCTGAGGGAGAAAAACAGGTATAATGCGCCCTTCCGGTTTCTGGACGGCCCGATAACGGCCAATAATCCCATGGGCATACATCATGCCTGGGGCAGAACAATAAAGGATGCCTTTATCCGATACAAAGCCATGCAGGGGCATTCCTGCCACTACCGGAACGGCTTTGACACCCAGGGACTCTGGGTGGAGGTGGAGGTAGAAAAGGAGCTTGGCTTTAAAAGCAAAAAGGACATTGAGCATTATGGAATGGATCGCTTCACTGAAAAGTGTGTGGAGCGTATTACAAAATACTCGGGGATCATCACGGAGCAATCCAAACGTCTGGGGCAGTGGATGGACTGGGAAAACTCCTACTATACCCATACCGATGAGAACATTACCGGTATCTGGAGCTTTTTGAAGAAATGCCATGAAAAGGGTTGGATAGTGCAATCCCACCGTCCCATGCCCTGGTGTCCCAGATGCGGAACCTCTCTTTCGGAGCATGAAATGACCGGCTCCTATAAAGAGATTGAGCACCAGGCGGTTTTTTTCAGGCTGCCTCTGGTGGAGCAAGATTGGGATATCCTTGTATGGACCACTACGCCCTGGACCCTGTCGGCCAATGTTGCACTTGCCGTGAATGAGGACATTGATTACTGCCTGGTGGACCATGAGGAAGGCTCCAGACCTATGGTTTTGGCTCATAGTGCTTTAAAGCATCTCACTACCCGGGGCAGGGTTCTTCGGACCTTTAAAGGAAAGGAGCTTGAAGGTCTTCATTACGAAACCTGCTTTCCCCACTTGTCCGTTCAGGCGGAGCTTCCCCATCCTGTCGTGCTTTGGGACATGGTATCCGCCGAGGAGGGCAGCGGGGTTGTGCATATCGCTCCCGGCTGCGGCGCGGAGGATTTTCTTCTGGGACAAAAGCTTGATCTTCCCGCCCTTTGTCCCATAGACGAGGAAGGCATCTTTACACAGGAATACGGCCCCTTTTCCGGCCTTAAGGCCTCGGAGGCGCCGCCTTTTGTATTTGAAGCATTGAAAAAACAGGGCAAGCTCTATAAAACCCATGCCTACACCCACAGCTATCCCGTATGCTGGCGCTGCAAAACGGAGGTGCTGTTCCGGCTTGTAAGGGAGTGGTATATAAAAACCTACGAGATAAAGCCCCAGCTTCTGGAAGCCGCCGTAACGGTTAAATGGGAACCGGAGTATATCGGAAAACGCATGCAGGACTGGCTTACCAATATGGGGGACTGGAATATATCCCGAAAACGCTTTTACGGTCTGCCCCTCCCGTTTTACCCCTGTAAGGACTGCGGCAGGCTTACGGTGGTAGGATCAAAAAAGGAGCTCTCCCAATTAGGCGGGCCAAAGGCCGATGCCTTGCCGGAGCTTCACAGGCCGTGGATTGATGATGTTGCCATAACCTGTCCTCATTGCGGAGGCGAGGTGAAAAGAGTCACGGAGGTAGGGGACGTGTGGCTGGATGCGGGCATTGTCGCCTATTCCACTCTTGGCTATTTTGAGGACAGGGAAAAATGGAAAACCTATTTTCCTGCCCAGTGGGTGACAGAAATGAGGGAGCAGGTCCGGCTCTGGTTCTACTCGCTTTTGTTTATGAGTGTGACACTGGAGGGAAGAGCGCCCTATGAAAAGGTTCTGGCCTACAACAGTGTTATTGCGGAGGACGGCACCAAGTTCTCAAAAACCGGATTTATGATCCGGTTTGACGAAGCTGCTGAAAAGCTTGGAGCGGACACCATCCGGTATTTGTTTGCCGGTGCGGGAGTTTCCTCGGATGTCCGGTTTGGCTATAAGCTGGGAGAGGAAGTCCGAAGAAAGCTTCTGGCCTTCTGGAATATTTATGTTTTCTTTATGACCTACGCCTCCCTTGAAAAGCCCCTGCTTTCAGAAAAGCTTCCGGAAGGAAGTCCGGAGGTTATCGATCTGTGGCTCCTTGCCAGAACCGACAGCTTTATCCGGATGACAACAGAATTTTGGGAGGACGCCAAGACTCAGGATGTGGTAAAGGCCTTTGAAGCCTTTGTGGAGGATGTATCCAACTGGTATGTCCGAACCAACAGAAAGCGTTTCTGGAAGCAAGGCACCTCCGAGAGCAAGCACTGGGCTTACCGCTGCCTTTATGGAGCCCTTAAAGCCATGCTTCAGGTAATGGCGCCCGTTCTGCCCTTTTTAACCGAGCATGTATGGCAAACCATGGTACGGGAATTTGAGGGTTCGGCAGAGGAATCGGTTCACTTAAGCTCATGGCCTCAGCCTCTCTATTACAGGCAGGCTAAGGAAAGGGCGGATACCTTCCTTGAGAAGACTCACCTCTTTAAAGAGGATACCTTACTGGAGCAGGTTGACA
>JAFADM010000450.1 GCA_023424865.1 Bacillota bacterium
AAAGGAGAAAAAAGGATGGGAAAAAGAGTAACTCGTTCAATACTGATGGGGCTTTTGACAGTATGCATGACTGTCAGTATCGCTGCCTGCGGAAATAAGCCTTCATCCGGTTCCCCCACCCCCCAAAACAGCGGAGGGACACCAACAGGAACCGCAACGCCTGAGGCAAAGGCTCCCGAGGTTGAAAAGCCTAAATCCATTACCTGGTTTGCCAACATCGGTCTTAAGGAAGAGTATGGCTTCCAGGAATGGAACGATGAATTCGAGCGTCTCACCGGCATTAAAATGGAGCATCCCCATATTATCGGCAACGAGTATTATCAGAAGCTGGAGCTTTCCTTCACTTCAAACACCATGCCCGACGTGTTCGTTGTAGGTATTACCGACGGTAAGCTGCCCCTTTACGTGTCCCAGGGTGCCGTGCTGGATTTGACCGACAGGATTGCCAATTCCACAGTTCTGGATATTCCTGAATCGGTGCTTGAAAGTACACGCATCAACGGCAAGCTTTACGGCGTGCCCTTTGAAGACAACAGCGGTACGGTTACCTATATCCGCAAGGACTGGCTTGACAAAGCAAACCTTACCGTTCCCACAAACTACGATGAATTCCTCACCATGCTCAGAGCCTTCAAAAACATTCAGGACGGAGCCATTCCCTTTACAGCTCCCGGCTTGTATGCGGATCAGGCTGAAATCTACTTAAGAGAGTTCTATCAGGATGCCAGCCCCGAATTTGTTCAGGATGCCAACGGACAATGGGTGGACGGCATGCTTCAGGAAAGCATGGTAAACGCTCTTTCCCGGCTTCAAAGCGCTTATGGCGAAGGCCTTATTGACATGGAGGTTGTAACCAACAAAACCAGCACCTGCCGTGAAAAATGGTATGCCGGTAATGTGGGCGTCTTCAACTACTGGGCAGGGGACTGGAACATTAATATGGAAGACCGTGTTAAGGATAATAACCCTGATGCCGTTGTTGTTCCTATCCCCGCCATCTCTGAAACCAATTACTTAAAGAGAGTGCCCGTAGTGATGAGTATCTCTTCCCAGGCCAAGAACCCCGATGGTATTTTCAAATATTTTATTGAGTACGCCAACGACAAGGCTGAGGGTTCTGTTCTGTTCCAGCATGGTGTTGAGAACCTCCACTGGAAGCAGGAAGGCGAAAACATTGTTCATCTTGCTCCTGCGGCAGCTCCCACGGAAGTTCTTGCAAAAGCCTTCATATCTCCTGTGGTTGGTATCGCCAAGATAACAGGCGCTAATACAACCTACAAAGTGGACGAACGTGTTAATAATTCTCTTGGCATTCTCGATACCGATGGCAGCCAACTCGTGGGAAGACCTCTTTCCAAGACGCTCAGCAAGGTTAATGCGGATCTGGTGGCTTTAAGAGACAAAACCATCTCCTCTATAACCCTGGGCATTAAGGGTGTGGATGAAGGACTTGCTGAATACAAGACAGAGGTTGAAAAGCTGGGCCTCGCCACCATTCTTGAAGAGCTGAATTCCGGAAAATAGATATCCTTTTTTCCATGAAGGAAGGTATTTATAAATTCCCTGTAAAATTTCCCATTTTATTAGTTCAATTGAGTTCCAATGAGTTAAGGGAGTGCCTCAGGCACTCCCTCATTTTTAGTACATTATATAGGATTCTTTATTTTGTATAGCTTCAATATAAATTATCATATGATTTCAATCGCTGGAGGCCTTATCCTTTGAGCTCTCCTGAGTTTGTATCAATACATAGGACGAGCCCTGAATCATTTTTTCGGTACACTTAATTTCCATTGCGTTAAATTCATACTTATCAACAATAACCTTTTCAGCCATCTCGCCGTATTTAACAATTTTGTTCCAGCCCTTGACGCTGGTAATAACATTGGACGCGATCATTTCGGATATATCCGGAAGCTTGCCGAGATTCTTTATGGTTACATGCTGTTCAATAAAAGCTTTTATGAATTGAGTCTGATTTTGCTTTCTAAACAGGTCTCCGTAATTATGAAAATAGCCTTTGGCGTCATACCCCTGACGAAACCGAAGGAAGCCTTCGGCCTGTCTCCCGGTTAAGGTCTTGATTCCTGGTTCCAGATAAACCTCAAAATCCTGGGAAGGATCACTGTAATTCATTAAAACAGGAACATTGACTTTTACACCACCAAAATAATCCACCAGCTTGCGAACCCCGTTGACCTTTACATAAGCATAATCGTCAACCTTTATAGAAAATATTTCTTGTACCAAGTCTGAAATAAAATCCACGTAGGATTTTCCAAACCTTCCCTCGCCCTTTTTGTAGGCAATGGCATCACCAATGGCAGGAGCTGCATTGATGCGGAAAATGCCCTTTTCCTTAAGCCAGCCCGGCTTGGCCTTTTCCAGTGCGGTTCGCACTTCGTCGCTGTAGTCCACATAAATATCTCTTGGAAGGCTGACCACCTTAATATCCTTGCCTGTGGCATCAAAGCTCATAAGCATAATAGTGTCAAAATTCCAGCCTGAAGGCTCTGAACCTAAAATAAGGATATTAGTACTTCCTTCTGTAACCAAATCTTCAAAATAATACTGATTATTGGTTAAATGCAGCTCTTCCTCTTCCGAATCGCCGTCGTTGGGT
This sequence comes from Bacillota bacterium, assembly GCA_023424865.1. The sequence continues at coordinate 2,624 of JAFADM010000450.1, forward strand.
ACAACCTCTTCTTCCTTTGGCGTAGCTGTCGGCGTTGGCGTAGGCTCAACGGCACTTGGCGGCTCCTCTGTATCCCTTATTAATGTTGTCAAATGAGCAAAAGCAAAGGTACTGTAAAACAAAATCACAATACTTGAAGCAAGGGCCAGCAAGATATTTTTGTGTCTGTTTCCGAAAATCCGGATCACCCCCAAAAACTCCTTTTGTATTATAAATGCATGACATGGCGCACATGCTAAGATCGGCTGAGCAATTACTTCCGCTCCTAAAAAGTGCAATCTTAGATTATAATAACACTAAATTAAACAAATTAACACAAAAGGATCTGGAGATGTTTGAGAAAAAAGGAAAGTGAGGGAGTCTCAACTAAACCTTTTCATTGGATTTTAACGGATTATGGCCCGTTGCTACGATATTGGATCCGGTAGAACCCACATTATATATAAGAATGTCTCCCGGCTTTATAGGTGCTTTAACTGAGATATTTCTTATTTTTTCCATACATGCAAAAAGGTGCTCCCGGGGTATTTCAGGAGATGATTTAACCGCAACCGTGGGATAAAGTCCGCCGGCAACACCCATAACGGTGGTAAGCGTTCTCACGGGATGAAGGGCTTCCGCACGGGCATAGGCTTCTCCTCTGCTGCATTGGAAGCCTGTTAAACATTCAATCTCATTATTGTTAAACTTCACATTCAGGCTGCACCCCTTGGGACAAACAATGCAGGTATACACTTTTTCGCTTCCCGTTTCCATATTCGTTTGATTTTCAATCATTTTCTTATCCCTCCCATGACTCTGGCGGATAAATAGGCAGCAGCCCCTTGTCCCGCGCGCTGGCCTTCCCGGGATACGGAATCGGCCAAATCATGTACCTTAACCACGTTTCCGCAGGCAAAAATACCTTTTACGGTGGTTTCCATTGTCTTTGAAACAACAGGTCCCCGGGTTGCCGGATCCAGAAGGATCCCCGCCTCCAGCGACAGCTCGTTTTCAGGAATGAGCCCGACTGAAAGTAGAAGGGTATCGCAGGGAACGTATTCCTCGGTATCTGAAAGGGGTTTCTTGCTCTCATCCACCCGGGCGATGTTAACGCCTGTTACACGGTCCTTGCCATGAATTCGGGTTACCGTATGGTTAAGAAGAAGGGGAATCTGAAAATCCTCCAGGCATTGAACAATATTCCGCGCCAACCCGCCTGAACGGGATTGTATCTCCACTACCATTTTCACCCTGGCGCCTTCCAGCGTAAGCCGACGGGCCATAATGAGCCCGATATCCCCGGAACCCAGAATCACAATTTCCTCTCCCGGAAGGTAACCCAGACGGTTGACATACTTCTGGGCCGTACCTGCCGTGTATATTCCGGCAGGCCGGGTTCCCGGAATGCCAAGGGCTCCCCGGGTACGCTCCCGGCACCCCATGGCCAGAACTACGGCCCCTGCCTTAAGAGTTACGAGCCCTTCTCTGCTGTTCATCACAGTCAGCGTACGGTCGGAAGTCAAATGAAGAACGGTGGACTCCAGCCAGTACTCAACCCCATGGGTTTCCACCTCACAGATATGCCGCCAGGCATATTCAGGTCCGGTAAGCTCCTCACCGTAATAGCTAAGTCCAAAACCGCTGTGAACACACTGCTGCAGTATGCCGCCAAGACAGTCCTCTCTTTCAACGACAAGAACATCCTCGATTCCCCTGTCCTTTGCCGCTATGGCAGCCGCCATACCTCCCGGCCCGCCGCCGATGACAACAAGGTCCTTATAAATAACAGAATTTGCATTCATATTTCCCCTTCTCTTTCCAGGCTCAGGCTTACAACCCGTTTTTGCAGCCAGTCTCAGTCCGGCTGCCGGCCTGTGATTTTTTTATTGGACAAAAGCCATTACCGAATGCGCCTTTTAAGTATTTCTGAATTGCATCCTTTTTTGGTAATAGACTCCATGGGCTGCTTCAGCTCCCGTGAAAGAATCTCAACAATACGGCTGCTGCAAAAGCCTCCCTGGCAGCGGCCCATTCCCGCCCGGGTCCTGCGCTTGACACCATCAACAGTGCGTGCTCCAATGGTTCGATGAATATGCGCCGTCACTTCACCCTCCGTGATTTGCTCACAGCGGCAGACGATTCTTCCAAAGGACGGATTTTCCTTAATGAGGCTGTTGATTTCCTCCCGGGTTTTATGCCTCAGCTCAGGAGGGCTTTGGGTAAGAGGCGAATAGGCAGGATCCGGTGTGAGGCTTAGTCCCTGGGCCTTTAAAAGCTCTGTCACATAAGCTCCGAGAGCGGGGGCTGCGGTGAGGCCCGGAGATTCCATGCCTGCCACATGAATTAGCCTTGGATTTACCTTTGACGCCTCAAGAATAAAATCGCCGGTACCGGCGGCAGCGCGAAGACCGGCAAAGGAAGTAACCCAATCACTTTCATTAAGTACAGGCATGGTAAGGCGGGCATTTTCAAGCACATAGGCCAGTCCTTCCCCGGAGGTTTCCACATCCTCCTTTGAATGAACCTCCACCGCATTAGGACCCACGATAAGATTACCGTCCACAGTGGGGGATACAAGCACACCCTTGCCTTTTTCGGAAGGAAGCTGAAAAAGGATGTGTTGTGCAAGGCTTCCTCTTTTTTTATCGTAAAGGAGGTACTCCCCTTTTCTTGGGCTGATGGAAAAGCTTTTATCGCCGGCCAGTGCAGCCAGTTCATCAGCATAAAGTCCTGCCGCGTTCACTAAATACCGTGTTTTTATTGGGCCGCGGGTTGTGGCTAGAAGAAAGGCCTCTTCTTCCTCAGCAACCGCCGTCACCTTACAGTCCAGAAATAGCTCAACGCCGTTTTCCACTGCGTTTTCAGCCGCCTTAAGAGTCAACTCATAGGGACAGACAATCGCAGCAGAAGGACAGTACAGGGCAGCTGCCGCTTTGGGGCTGAGATGGGGCTCCATATCAAACAACAGGGTTCCCTCAACAACGGACAAATCCTCAACACCGTTTTGCTCGCCCCTTGCCTTTAATTCATAAAGCCGGGGAAGGTCTTTTTCATCAAAGCACACCACCAAGGAACCGATTTTCCGGTAAGGAACGTCCAATTGCCTGCATACCTCTTCCATAAGCGCTTTGCCCTTAACATTTAAAAGAGCTTTTTTTGTACCCGGCTTGGCATCAAAGCCTCCGTGAACAATGGCGCTGTTGGCCTTGCTCGTCTCCATACACACATCGCCTTCCTTTTCCAGAAGACATACCTTCAGGCGGTACTGTGAAAGCTCCCTTGCAATAAAGGCGCCGCTTACACCGGCTCCCACAACGGCAACGTCATACATAACAGGTCTCCCCCTACAGATAAAACTCAATACAAAAAAGCCACACAAAAACAGAAGCACAGGCTTCGTTTTTATGTGACTCCAAATCTCCTCACATGAAACGGTATTGCTATAATTGAATTATACTCCATTATCTATGAAGGCACAATGTATCCTTTTAAAAAACCTGGCTATTGAAAACAGACAGTCCTCCGCTTTGGACGTACCTTCTATGGTATACTGGACAGACAGCTCCCCCACTCATACCAACCTATAAAAAGAGATAAGGAGAAGCTGCGTGAAGCTGAAATCATTTTTACATTTTGCGGTTTTTGGTACCGGAACCCTGTTATTTCGCCGCAAAAAGCCCATTTTAGGTACCATCATTCTCACAGATAAGTGTAACCTGTCCTGCAAGCATTGTGCCGTTAACAACATTACCGGGGTAATTTATCCTTACAGTCAAATCAAAAAAGAAATGGAGACCCTTTATTCTATGGGTATCCGCATTCTCTTTTTTTTGCGGCGGTGAAACCTTTTTATGGCAGGACGGACAGCTGACTCTCAGGGATCTTGTGCTGGAAGCCCGCAAAATGGGCTTTCTCATTATAAATGTGGTAACCAACGGCACTTATCCTCTGGAGTTGCCAGAGGCGGATCTCATCCTTCTGAGCCTGGACGGCGCAAGAGAGCGGCATAACGCTATAAGAGGGGATACCTATGACAGGATTATGAAAAATATACAGCTGTCCACTTCCCAAAACCTGTGCCTTTATATGGCTTTAAACAGCGTTAACAAGGACGATATTCGAACGGTAGCCCAAACAGCCCTCGACACAAGGAATATCCGCGCCGTGTCCTTTAACTTTCATACACCCTATCCCGGTACGGAAGATTTAAGTCTTTCCGCAGAGGAGAAAAAAGCCTGCTGCGACGAGATAGAGAAGCTTCTGGATCAGGGCTACCCTATTTTTAACCTAAAAAGCGCCTTTCCCTATTTAGTTGAAAACCGCTTTCCCACCCCCTGTCATCAGTGCGTGGTGATGGAAAACGGAAAAGTCTCGGTATGCGGCCGCTGTGTTGACATTGAAGGCCTCTGTGAAAAATGCGGTTACTTTTT
>JAFADM010000469.1 GCA_023424865.1 Bacillota bacterium
CGGACACAGCGCCTGGTAAAACCGAAATCTCCCGATAAGAAAAGCCTGCGCTTTTGTTTCATGAATGCATCACCCCAAAGAACACCTAGAAAATACTATCCATCAAAACTATATGCAGGCTTATTCACGTTATTCTTGAATCTGTCCCGACTTATGAGAAGAATACGGCATCCATTTAAGAAACCACCGTGTCATTTCCTCATTCATCCGGGCCGTAACATCATGGGCGGCTTCCGGGTATAGGATAAGCGAGGGCTGCCGGGAAGCTTCCAATCCGGCACACAAAAGCTCCGCCGCTTTTCTTACAACACCTTCGGGGAAAATGGGGTCCTGGCCTCCGTTTAGCATCAAAAGAGGCACACGGTCAAGTATCCCGTAATGATTGTCCCTCATATAGTCCTTTATAAGCGCCACTGCCTTATCATATTCCCCGGCCTCCGGCTCTCCCTCAAAAAAGTGAAAATGAGCGTTAAGGCGCCCCACCTCTTCAGGGCCGGTCAGCATATCGGGACAGGGCGTGCTGATTAAGGGAACTGCAGCTTTCAGCCGGCTGCCCAGCCCGGAGCCATGCTTGAAAAGAAATTCAAAAACAATAAGTCCGCCCATGGACGCCCCTGCCACACCAATGCGATCTTTATCAACAAGGGGATTCTCGGAATAGTAATCAATAAGCAGGTTAAACTCCGCTGCTGTTTCCCGGCAAATTTGAAGCAAGCCCCGGATTGTTTCCGAAAGCCCGTCCACCGCTCCCCCGCCTGCGGCGTAGTCCCCGGATTTTCTCTCTCCATGCCCCAGGGCGTCGGGCAGCACAACGAAAAAGCCCTTTTCAGCTAAAACCCTTGCCGACGGCAGCATATCCTCCTTGCGGGAGGTCCAGCCATGCTGCAATAAAATAAGCGGCCCCGGCTCCTTTAATCCCTCGCTAAAAACCTCCAGTACGGGAATATCACCTGTTTTCCTTGATAAAACGGTAATTGGCATACTCATTCCTCCTTTTGCTGCCAAAACTAAAAGCCCGTCCCACTCCGGCATATCTGAGAGGGGCCTTATCCCTTAATTGATCCTATCATAACACCCTTGACAAAATATTTTTGAATAAAGGGATAAATCATAAGAACAGGCACGGTGGATACAATGATAAGCGCGTATTTTACCAGCTCGGCAAGCCCCTGCTTCACTGCGGCGACCTCCGGATCCTCAAGCATGGTATTGTCCATAAAGCTGTTAACCAGAATTTCCCTTAAAAAAAGCTGTAGCGGGTAAAGCTTTCTGTCGTTTATAAAAAGAAACGCGTTAAAATAGGCGTTCCAGTGTCCTACGGCATAAAAGAGGGCGATTACCGCAAGGGTGGCCTTTGAAAGGGGAAGCACAATGGCCGTCAGGTACTTGATATCCCCGCACCCGTCAATTCGGGCCGCCTCCAGAAGCTCACCCGGAATATTGGATTGAATGGAGGTTCTGGCAATAATCATATTATAAACGGACATGGCTCCCGGTAAAATAAGGGCCCATACCGTGTTGACCATATTGAGATTTCTGACCAGCATGTAAAAGGGAATAAGCCCCCCTCCAAACAGCATTGTAAAGGCAAAAAGAAACATGATGCCATTCCTGCCCGGCAAATCCCTTCTGGAAAGCGGATAGGCGGCAAGCATGGTGACCACCACGTTGAAGGAGGTACCCACCGCTGTGTAAAACAGGGTATTCCTGTAGCCCAAAAGTATGTTTTCATTGCTGAAAACTGCCTTGTAGCCCGTAAGGTTAAAATCCACGGGCAGCAGCATGACCTTTCCTGTGGAAACGGCCGCCGGAGAAGAGAAGGAAGCGGACACAATAAAAATAAGGGGATATAATACAGCCACTAAAAAGAGGCTTAACAGCGCAAAGGTGACGGCGTAAAAGATTTTGTCCTCTGCGGGCACCGAAACGGAGTATTTTGCTCTCGAGGCCGATAGCGTTTTTTTCATCATATTAAAACAACCCTTCCTGCGCCTGATGTCTTTACCAAAGGCTTTGATCGCTTAATTTACGGGAAATGAAATTAACCAGGCTTATGAGAATAAAATTGATAATTGAGTTGAACAGGCCTATTGCCGTGGCATAGGAGAAATTCAGGCTGCTGCTTCCTATACCCACCTGGTAGACATAGGTGGAAATCACCTCGCTGGCCCGCCGGTTTAAATTGTTCTGCATTAAAAAGATTTTTTCAAAGCCCACATTCATAATACTTCCGGTGCTTACAATCAAAAGAATGATGGCTGTGGGAAGAATACAGGGAAAGTCGATATAGATAATGCGTTTAAACCGGGACGCTCCGTCAATAACGGCGGCTTCATGGAGCTCCGGATCCGCGTTGGCAAGAGCCGCCATATAGATAATGCTGCTCCACCCCAGGCCCTGCCAGATCCCGGACCAGACATAAAGATGGGAAAAGGCGTCGGGCTGGCCAAGAAGGTTGGGCGCCTCCTGACCGGTCAGCAGGGTGTAAAAAACTCCGAACAAGCCAATCCTCGGATTAAAAAACTGGATGAGCATACCTACCATGACAACGGTAGAAATGAAGTGGGGTATGTAAGTGACGGTCTGAATAAACTTCTTATACCTCACCGACACCATGGCGTTTAGCATAAGGGCAAAAAGAATGGGCATGGGAAAACCGGCAATCAGGCTGTATAACGAAATTTTTATTGTGTTGCCCACTACCCTTTCAAACTGATAGGAGGAAAAAAACTTTGTGAAGTTCTCCAGGCCTATCCAGGGACTGCCCCAAATCCCCCCGTCCAGAGTAAACTTTTTGAATGCAAGCTGGATGCCCGCCATGGGGATATAGGCAAAAATAACAATATAGGCTACCGGTACCACAAGGAGCAAATAAAGCTGCCAGCGGGATAAAATTCTGCGATAAAGAGGCGTTTTGTTTCTGATAGAAGTAGAGGTCATCCTGTCATCTCCTTAATACCCGTTTTCCGGCCCTTTTCATCTTGGCGTATTCAAGCCGGAACGAAATACGGTTAGATAAAAGCCTATGGAAGACTAAGCCCACTCTGTCTCCGGGTCTTTCCGGCAAAGTGTAGGCGGGCTTATTGAAAAAGAGGGGGGGGCTCCCCCCTCTTCTCCCAGGGCGTCTTAACGGCCCATCATCCGGTTATAAGCAGTCTGGGATATTTCCAGATACTCCTTAAGGCCCATGTTTTCCAATTCCTTCACATAACTGTCCCATTGGCTCAGGGGCAGGTCGCCTACGATAAAGCGGGTAAAGGATTCGTCAACATAGGTCATGAGGGTTGTACGGATATCGGTTATCTGATCGAATTCTTCCTGATTGTAATTGATGTTCATAATGACTTCCTTGGGTGCCTTGTCGATGTAATAGGGTACAGCCTGAGCCGTCATGTACTGGGAGTCATAGGGATTGCCATCCCAGATCTGAGCGTTTACAC
>JAFADM010000492.1 GCA_023424865.1 Bacillota bacterium
TCATAGGGAATGAAATAGGCATGGGGCTTTTCGCAGTTGACATGAAGAACCTGAGGGTTTTCCCAATGCTTTTCAACAAAAAACATACGTTATCCTCTTTCCTTTTTCCATAGTCATTTCATATTGACAGGCGACCAAACCTTAATAATCCCAAAATGGGTAACAAGAGTTGGATATGCATATCAATATATTCAACATTATATAAGCTCTTTCTCACAATTTATATCCAAAGATATTAAAATCCATGTTATAATATTAAAAACCCAAGACGCAAAAATAAAATATAGTACTTAATCAACGCAATTTATAGCAGTAAAGGCAGGAAGATTCGATGGATATGCAATTTTTCCCTACCGTCACCGAGTTGGAGCAAAACCTACCGTTTTATCTTACCACTGCAGGCCATTGGGACAGGCAGGATCATGTGAGGAGGCCCGATGGCTATGACAGCTATCAATGGCTCCAATGCAGCGGAGGCGAGGGCCGGCTTCTTTTGAACGGAGAAGAACATATTATTAAGGCCAATCAGGGTTTTTTTCTCTACCCCAGAGTTCCCCACGAGTATTATCCCATTGCCTCGCGCTGGGATATCGACTGGATCGCCTTTGGCGGCACCGGGTGGGAAAGCTTTTCAAAGGCTTCGGGCATAGCCGGATCCGGTGTTTTCATGGTAACCCATCCGGAAGCTATTATCCTTCAAATTCAAAGCCTTTTAACCCTGGCTCGCACCTCAAGCCTGATAAACGGACTGGAATCCTCAAAAATTGTTTACTCCATCTTGCTGGATCTCATGAAGTATGCCACCTCCAGCAATGTGACGGTACAGCAGCAGTACACCAGACTCCAGCCCGTCCTTGAATACATGGCCAGACATTACAATGAGTCCATTAGCCTGGAAACCCTCTCCGCCACCATTGGCGTCACACCCCAGTATTTATGCAACCTCTTTAAGGCAGCAATAAAAATGAGGCCCTTTGAATACCTCAATACCCTTAGAGTGAACCAGGGCAAAAAAATCATGGTGGAAGAGTCGGGAGTAAAGATAAGTGAGCTTGCCGAAAGGCTCGGTTATGAAAGCGCCAGTTATTTTTGCGCCGTATTCAAGCGTATTGCCGGTATAAGCCCGGAACGCTTCCGCAAAACCCATGCGCTCTATTAAGCCCCGCAGTTAATCCGCATAGCTGAGCCCAGCGATAACCTCGCCCGCATTGGCCTTCATATCCGCAAGATAATAGAAGGGTTCCACTCTCAGCCAGCCCTGGCGCTTGTCGGCAGTTTCAAAAAGACACCATTCCTTATCGTCGCTTCCAACAAACGAGAGCAGGTCATCCTTTTTAACGGTAAAGGACGAGGAGCCTTTTTTAGGCTCCTTCAGAAGCTTGAAGGAAGTGAGCGCTGTTAAATTGGGCAGGAAGTCCGCCATTTCCTCGTCCTGGCAGTCAATATAGAAGGTGTCATAATAAAGATCCTTGGGCACATGCTCTAAAAGATGGCTGCTGTTTATTCGGTATTCATCGGTATAAAACCAGGTATGGAGCAGATGGCCGCGAGTGCGTCCAAATAGGGTTCCGTCGCCTGCAACGGTTCTGTTGCTTCCGCAGAGACCCTCTGTCGTTCCCATATAGATAAGGCTTTTCCCATCATAATAGTAGAAATAGGAATCATAATCATTGCTGGGGCCATAGGCTTCCACAATGATTTCCTTATATCTGTCGGAGGGATCAATGTCTACAATATGAAAGCCCTGGGAAGGATTGTCGGCCCAGCCGGAAATGGAGAGGTCGTTGACAAAAAGGGTATAGTTAGCGTCTTTAGAGACACTGATATTTAGATCAATGGTTTCCGGCTTTCCGTCACCATCCAAATCCATCGTGTTCTTTAAATAGCTGAAGGTCTTGTAATTATCCGTGTAAATGAGGTCCTCTTCGCTTACCCAGCCTCGGAAATCCTTTTCAGTGCCCTTTGCCCGGATTCGAACCAGGCCGTTTTGAACGTCGTCAAAAAGATCTACACGGGTATAGTAGTCATAAGGCGGTTGATAGTTCATGAATTCCTCTGCCAGAGGAGCATCCTTTTGAGGAAGTGTATAGATAAGCGTGCCCGGCTTCACAAAAGCGTCATTAAAGGCCTCCTCTTCCTCGTCGGGGGTAGCTTCCGGCAGAAGCTCCGTTTCCCTGGGCATGGTATCAAATTCCGGATCCTCCTGGTCGGGTGAAGTGAAAAAATCTGTTTCCATAAGAGGCAAGGCGGAAGAGTCGGGATCCGAATATAAGAGACGAGGAAGAATGAACAGCAGTAAGATGGAAACAGCCGCAAGAGCCGTCATTTTAAGTATAAGTTTTCGATTAATCATAAACTCGACCACTTTCCTTCCGACAGGGAGAAATGAAAGCTTTCTTCCCCTTATAAGCTATGTGCCGTTACTACTGCTTATTATATACCACTATTATATAACACCAGTGCAAAATAAGGGGAAATAATTGGGTTTGCTTTTTGCCGCAAGGGTCTTCTTTTCAATATGAAAACAGGCTCCGGGTATTCGCCAATTGAGCGGAAAAGTCTATTGACATTTAAAAGTGGCCTCAATAAAATGGTTACAGCATGAGGCAACCGGTTTGAAAACAGGTATCTTGGGGGGAGAAAAGATACGCCTGATGCAAACGGGAGGAATACATATGAAGGAAAATCATCTGGCTTACAGACAGGTTCACCTTGATTTTCACACTTCGGAAGCAATTGCCGGTATCGGCAGCCGTTTTTCAAGGGAACAATTCCAAAAGGCCCTGAAACTGGGGCATGTCAACTCCATTACCGTCTTTTCAAAATGCCACCATGGGTGGGCTTATCATCCCAGCAAGGCCAACGAAATGCATCCGGGACTAAGCTTTGATTTATTGGGCGAAATGATTGAAGCAGCCCATGAAATCGGTGTTAAAACCCCTGTTTATATTTCAGCGGGACTGGATGAAAAAACAGCGGTGAAGCATCCTGAATGGCTTATACGCAAAAAGAATTCCCAGACTCAGTGGGCATCCGACTTTTTGGTGCCGGGCTACCACGAATTCTGTATGAATTCACCCTACCTGGACTATCTGGCAAAGCAGGTGGAAGAGGTTGTTGAGAATTACGATGCGGACGGTATTTTCCTGGATATCGTGGGGGTCAGGCAATGCTACTGCAACCGCTGCATTGCTTCCATAAGGGCACAGGGAAAGGATCCCAGAGACCAGGAAGCCGTTTTGGAGCAGGGAGAAAAGAATTACGCTCTTTACACGAAAACCATTAATGAGACCATTCACCGTATCAAGCCGGGAATGCGCATTTTCCATAACGGCGGCCACATCCGCAGAGGACGAAGGGATCTGGCTTTTATGAACACACATCTGGAGCTGGAATCCCTGCCTACCGGCGGCTGGGGTTATGATCATTTTCCATTGTCGGCCCGGTACGTTCAAAATCTGGGCATGGAATTCCTGGGAATGACAGGGAAATTTCATACCTCCTGGGGTGAATTCGGCGGGTTTAAGCACCCCAACGCCCTTCGCTATGAAGCCGCCCTCAGTATTGCCAATGGCGCCAAGTGCTCCATTGGAGATCAGCTCCATCCCGAGGGACTCATGGATGAATCCACCTATGCCTTAATCGGAGCCGCTTATGGGGAGGTTGAAGCCAAGGAGGCCTGGTGCCTGGGTACAAAAAATATTGCCGATATCGGGCTTCTTTCCCTGGAAGCCGCCGGACCTAAGAAGAAAGAGGAAGGCGTCAAAACGGGCAAGACCGACGCAGGGGCTGTACGTATTCTACTTGAAGGGAAATTCCTGTTTGATGTTATTGATAAGGAAGAGGAGTTTTCAAAGTATAAGGTTATTCTATTGCCCGATGCCGTACGGATAGACACCGATTTGGCTCAAAAGCTCTCCGCTTTTGTTAAGGCGGGAGGAAGGCTTCTGGCAACGGGAGAATCGGGATTAAATGAAGAGGGCGATGCCTTTGTTCTTAAGCTGGGTGTAAAAAATCCCCGGCCCAATCTCTATAACCCGGATTATTTCAGGCCCTTATTCGATACTCCGGTTAACGGACAGGCGGCTTACGTTTTCTATTCCCAGGGAACAAGGGTGGAGCTGGACGGCGGCCTTGTACTGGGCAAACGGGAGGATCCCTATTTTAACCGGGACGCTTTTCATTTCTGCTCCCACAAGCATACTCCCAACAGTGAAAAGGACGGTGGGCCAGGCATGGTGGAAGGCCCTGATGGAATTTACATTGCCTGGCGTGTTTTTGAGGACTATGCCACTATAGGAAGTCTTGCTCTTAAGGAAACTGTGGTGTACGCCTTAAACAGGCTTCTGGGAAGGAACAAAACCCTGGAAACCACTCTCGGAGCTCAGGGTGTTACTACGCTTACCTACTCGGAGAAGGAGAACCGCTATGTTTCCCACCTTCTTTATGCCGTGCCGGTAAAAAGAGGAGAGAACGTAGAGATTATTGAAGACCTTTTGCCGGTTAACAATACGGTGGTACGGCTTCGTCTGCCCGAAAAAATAAAAGGTGTAACCCTTGTTCCGGAAGACAAGCCTCTGGCTTTCAGCCAGGACGAGGACGGCATAAGCTTTACAGTTTCTGAATTCACCTGCCACCAGATGGTGGAGCTGAAGTGTTAATGAATAGAAAAAGGACATGGGAGGAAATGAATATGCCTGTAAAGATTGAAAAGAACAGTGTGGTATTATTTCAAGGAGACAGCATAACCGATTGCGGCAGGAGCCGCGAGATAGACAGCCAGCTTGGGAGCGGTTATGTCAATATGACGGCTGCATTGTTTTCCGCAGCTCATCCGGAGCTTAATGTCTCCTTCCTGAATCGGGGTATCAGCGGCAACAGGGCAAAGGATCTTAAGGAGCGCTGGGTTGCGGATTGCCTGGAGCTTAAGCCGGACTGGCTGTCCGTCTTCATCGGCATCAATGACTGCTGGCGCAGATATGACAGAAACGATCCCACTTCTCCGGAAGAATTTGAAGCCAATTACCGTTTTATTTTAGAAGCTGTAAAAAGTGAGCTGAAGAACACTAAAATCATTCTTCTGGAGCCTTTTGTGCTTCCTGTGCCGGAAGACAGAAAGGCCTGGAGAGAGGATCTGGATCCTAAAATTCAGGTAACCAGAGAGCTTGCCAGAGAATTTGAAACCTATTTTATTCCCTTAGACGGTATTTTTGCTCAGGCCTCGGTTCTGAAGCCCTCCGCTTTCTGGGCGGCAGACGGGGTGCATCCGACGCAGGCAGGCCATGCCCTTATTGCAAAGCATTGGCTTTCTGTTGTTGAGAAATAATAAACAGACAGGAGTACGGGATGGAAGCCTGGTTTGAAAAAAACAGCTTTGAGTCGGACTTTCCTTTTGATTTATTCATCAATGTGGGAAGATGCCAGATTATACCCCACTGGCATGAGGAAATAGAGATTATCTATATTCTCAAGGGCGGGGTGAGCGTGGGCATAAACAGCAGGCTCTATGATCTTAAGGAAAAGGACATACTTATTATAAGCGGTGGAGACATCCACAGCTTCCTCCCGGCCTCCGATGACAGCCAGCGGCTGGTGCTTCGCTTTAATCTTTCCGTTTTTGACGGTGTGCCTTCGGTGACAAAGGACAGGAAGGAAATTAAGCCCCTGTTCGATTACGCCCGAAAGCACAGCGTCCTTTGGACGCCGGAGGCGGGAGAGGAAATGCGGTGGCACATCCATAAAATTTTTGACGAGTACAGCCAGCGGCAAAAGGGATATAAGCTGGCCATAAAGGCAATGCTATATGAGCTGGCCGTTTTTCTTCTGAGGAAGGTTCCCATGGAGGAACGCTCCAAGGTGGAGGTGGGACGCCGGAAGGAAGCCATGAACCGGCTGGAAAGCGTTTTTAGCTTTGTTGAAAATAATTACTCCTCCGATATATCCCTTACAGCCTGCGCCGAGGAAGCCGGGTTCAGCGTTTACCACTTTACCCGCTTTTTTAAGCAGCATACAGGCATGACCTTTAACCAATATTTGAGTAGTTTCCGTATAACTCAGGCGGAATGGCTTTTAATGAATGAGGATAAAAACATTACGGAAGTGGCTCTCCAATGCGGATTTAACAATGTGAAAACCTTTGAGAGGGTTTTTAAAATTCATAAAGGGGAAGCGCCGTCTCAATTTAAGAAAAGGCAAAAAATGCGTACAAATGAGCAATAACCGGGGAGAACTGCCCGGTTATTTTTAATATAATTTCAGTGGGACGACAATCTGTCCGCCCAAAGAGGCAAAAAGATGTTCGGGCATAAATGTCCGGCAAAACAGGAGGGATTCTAAAAATGAGTGAAAGGAAACTCAAAGTAGGAATTATCGGCTGCGGTGGCATAGCAAACGGAAAGCACATGCCCAGCCTTAAAAGACTGGAAACAGCAAGTATGGTCGCTTTTTGCGATATTATCGAGGAAAAGGCTCAAAAGGCTGCCAAGGAATATGGCGTTGAAGGAGCCAAGGTTTATACCAATTACAAGGAACTCATTGCCGATCCGTCCATTGACGTGATTCATGTGTGTACCCCAAATAAATCCCACTCCTTTATTACCATTGACGCTCTTGAAGCAGGCAAGCATGTTATGTGCGAAAAGCCCATGGCAAAAACCTCCGAGGAGGCAAAGGCCATGGTGGAAGCTGCCAAGAGAACCGGAAAGAAGCTTACCATCGGCTATCAGAACCGTTTCCGCAACGATTCTTTGTATCTCCACGAGGTATGCAGCAAGGGTGAGCTGGGTGAAATCTATCTGGCAAAGGCGCATGCCATCAGAAGGCGTGCGGTGCCTACCTGGGGTGTATTCTTAAATGAAGAGGAGCAGGGCGGCGGTCCCCTTATTGATATTGGAACCCACGCCCTGGATTTAACCCTTTGGATGACCAATAACTACAAGCCCAAATCCGTTGTAGGAAATGTGTATCACAAGCTTTCCTCCAAGGAAAACGCAGCCAATGCCTGGGGCCCCTGGGAGCCCTCCAAATTTACGGTTGAGGATTCCGCCTTTGGCTTCATCACCATGGAAAACGGAGCAACCATCATCCTGGAATCCAGCTGGGCTCTCAACACCCGTGAAGTGGGCGAAGCCAAAACCACCCTTTGCGGAACCGAAGGCGGCGCCGACATGAAGGAAGGCCTTACCATAAACGGTGAGAGCAAGAGCCGCTTGTATGAAACCAAGATTGAGCTTAAATCCGGCGGTGTGGCTTTCTATGACGGTAAAGAGGAAAGCGCAGCCGATCTGGAAGCAAGACTGTGGATCGAATCAATCTTAAACGATACGGAGCCTGTGGTTAAGCCTGAAGAGGCCCTTGTGGTCACACAAATTCTTGAAGCCATCTACGAGTCTGCCAAAACCGGAAAAGCCGTTTATTTTTAAGGCTGAGGCCAATGGAGGAGTAATTTATGAAAATCGCACTACAGCTTTATTCCGTAAAGGATGAAACCGCTAAGGATTTTCTTGGAACACTGGCAAAGGTAGCTGAAATGGGTTATGACGGCGTGGAATTTGCCGGATTCTTCGGCGTTGACGCTAAAACCCTGAAAGCAGAGCTGGACAGACTGGGACTTAAGGCAGCCGGCTCCCACACAGGTCTGGATTTATTGAAAAACAACCTGGATGAAGTGATTGCCTACAATCTTGAAATCGGTAATCCCAATGTTATTCTTCCCGGTGCTCATCTGGTGGAGAAGAAGGATTTTGAAGATCTGGGAGCTTTTCTCCAGGAGACGGGCAAAAAGCTTAAGGCTCATGGCCTGACTCTCAGCTATCACAACCATGCCCACGAATTTGTATCCTTTGACGGGGAATTCGGCCTGGATATCGTATTTAACAGCGCGGATCCCGAAAACCTTCAAACCGAAGTCGATACCTACTGGGTGTATTACGCCGGAGTGGATCCTGTTGAGTACATTAGGAAGTATAAGGGCAGAAGCCCTCTGGTTCATATCAAGGATATGGAAGTTGTCAACGGCGAGAAGCGCAGCACCGATGTGGGTACCGGTATTATCAACATCGCCGCTATTGTGGCTCAGGCTCGTGAAAACGGAACCGAGTGGCTTGTTATTGAACAGGAAGCCTTCACAAAGGGAACCCTGGAGAGCGTCGCCATTGGGTGTAAAAACCTGAAGGTCATCAACGCAAGCAACGGATAAGGAGGACATCATGCATCTTGGATTTTTAACCGTTTGCCTTGGCAATATCCCTCTCAAGGAAAAAGCCAAATGGGCAAGCGAAAACGGCTTTAAGGCTCTGGAGGTGGCATGCTGGCCCAGAGGAAACGACAGAGACTATTCCAGCAGCGACATTGATGTAGCCAATTTAACCCCTGCCGAGGCGGAGACCATTAAGGCCTATTTTAAGGAATATGGCCTGACCATTTCCTCCCTGGCCTATTATGACAACAACCTTCACAAGGATCCTGAAACCAGGGCCTATATTAATAACCATGTGAAAAAGTGCATCGGTGCGGCGGCCCTTTTGGGAACCCCGCTGGTGGGAACCTTTGTGGGACGCAACAGCGATAAGGATATCGTGGGCAATTTCGAGGAATATGAGAAGGTGTTTTCAGACCTTGTCGGCTATGCCGAGAGCAAGGGCATCAAGCTCATGATTGAAAACTGCGACATGCTTGGCTGGCAGCAGAAGGGCGTGCCCGGAACCATTTCCTATTCCCCGGAGCTTTGGGCGGAAATGTTCAGGCGTATTCCCAGCAAAAGCTTTGGCATTAACTTTGATCCTTCCCATCTGGTTCACCTTCTCATAGATTATGTGAAGGCGGCGGAGTTTATTAAGGATAGAATTTTCCACGTTCATGCCAAGGACACCAAGCTCCTTCCCGAAAAGCTTGATATGTACGGTATTTTTGACCGCCAGCTTTTTACAGGGGATGAGCATGACCGCTTCGGCTTCTGGAAGCCCCGGATGCCCGGTTATGGCGATGTGGACTGGGGAAAATTCATTGCTGCCCTGAAAAGCTTCGGCTATGACGGTGTCATTAGCACCGAGCACGAGGATCCCGATTATGAGGGAAGCGAAAGCAAGGTCAAGGAGGCTCTTCTTCTTGGCAAAGCCCATCTTGAAAAGCTCATTTAACTCAAGAGACTTTAAATCAAAAGACTTAAAAAGGTTTATGACCCAAACAACCAAGGCCGGGATTGCCAATCCCGGCTCTTTTCATAGGTAGCCCTTTGTGTAAGCCAATCTGGCTAAAAGGAAGAGGTTTCGATGCCCCCAGCTTTTGATAGTGAATCGGTAAAACTCCCGCAATGAGGTGCAATGCCCCCCTAAAAGGCGTAATATGCACCTGGAATAGCAGTTTTCCTAACGGCATAATTAAATGTTGGATAAATAATTCCTTAAGCATGGAATATTGGGAGGATGACAGGATGAAAAACACAAAATCCGAGGAGTTAAAAAGCTTCAAGGATCAGTCCTTTGACCCGGCAAACAGTAATGCCCGCTGGATAAGCTATCCCTATAAGGGCTTTGACACATCCAAGGGCGTTCCGGCGCCCTATTTCAGAAAAACCTTTCACTTGGATACCCTGCCTGAAAAGGCTCTGATTAAAATTTGCGGCTTAGGCTATTTTGAGCTTTCTGTCAATGGCCAAAGGGTAAGCGACGAGGTTTTGAATCCGCCCTTTACGCGCTACGATACAACCTGCCTGTATTCAACCTATGATATCAGCTCCTTCCTGGTATCCGGAGAAAATGTTCTTGGCGTGGTTCTGGGGAATGGAATGTACAATCCCTTTGCAAAAAATGTTTGGGATTATGAAAAAGCGCCCTGGAGACATCACCCCAAGCTTTTGCTGGAGGCCAGGCTTGTTTTTGCCGATGGAAAGACCTTGGAGCTTGCAAGTGATCCTGCTTTTCTATGCTCCTTCGGACCTATTGTAAGTGATAATCTCTATGAAGGTGAAATCTATGATGCAAGGCTTGAAATACCGGGTTGGAACAAACCTGGCTTTTATGGGGAGGGCTGGCAGAACGCGGTAATCACAAGAGCTCCCGGAGGTCTTCTCAAGACCATGGACATGGAGCCTTGCCGTATTGTTGGAAGAATAAAGCCTGTGGCGCATTGGGAAATAGCTCCCGGTGTATGGCTTTTTGATATGGGGCTCAATATGACCGGCTGGGTAAAGCTGCGGGTTAAAGGGCCTGTAGGGGCAGCTGTTACCCTGAAGTTCGGTGAAATGCTGACTGAGGATAAGGATCTGGATAATTCTCTCATCCAAGTTTTTGCCGATAAAGACAAATTTCAAAAGGATACCTATATTTTAAAGGGTAAAGGGGAGGAAGAGTGGGAACCTCGTTTTACCTATCATGGCTTTCAGTATGTCCGAGTGGAAGGCTTCCCCGGAACGCCCGACCTTCACAGCCTGGAGGGCTGTGTGGTGAACACGGATCTGAAGACACGTGGCGGTTTCTCCTGCTCCAATCCTCTGCTGGATAAGATCCAGGAGGCAGCAAGGCTGTCAACTCTGGGAAACTATGTAGGTATTCCTACCGATTGCCCTCACCGGGAGAAAAACGGCTGGACAGGGGATGCGGCGCTCTCGGCGGAGCAGGTTCTATTTAATTTTGATCCTGTGCGAAGCTATAAAAAATGGCTGGGGGATATAAAGGATTGCCAGCGCCCCAGCGGACAGCTTCCCGGCATTGCGCCTACCGGGGGCTGGGGCTTCAACTGGGGCAGCGGGCCTGCCTGGGACTGTGTGCTTGCCCTTATACCCTGGTCGGTTTACCTCTATGACGGGGACCGGCGTATCCTGGAAGAAAACTATGATGCCATGAAGCGGTATCTGGACTATGCCACGGGTATGACCTTCAACCATATTGCCGATTTCGGCCTGGGAGACTGGTGCCCGCCCAATGGGGGAGCGGGAGCCTCACCCTGCCCGGTGCGTGTTACGGACACGGCCATCTATCAGTCCCTACTTGTAATACAGTCCAAAGCGGCGGCTCTTCTAAATAAAGAAGAAGACAAGGTTTACTACAGGGATTTAGCTGAAAGCGTTCGACTGGCCTTTAACCGGGAGTTCGTGGATGCATCCACCGGTGAAGTAACAGGCAAATGCCAGACCTCCTATGCCTGCGCGCTTTATTTTGATCTGTTGGAGCCCGAAGTACGAGAAAAAACGCTGAACCATCTTATAGAAGAGGTGGAACGCTGCAACAGGCACATCGACTGCGGCATCCTTGGAGCCAAGTATGTGATGCAGGTGCTTACCGATGCCAATCGGGCGGATCTGGCCTATGCCATGGCAGCCCAAACCACCTTTCCCTCCTGGGGCCACTGGATAAGCCAGGGCGCAACCACGCTCTGGGAAACCTGGGACGGCAAAGCCTCCAGAAACCATCACATGTTCAGCGATGTCAGTGCCTGGTTCTATAAGGGACTGGCAGGAATTAATCCCGATCCGGATTATCCCGGCTTCAGCCATTTTTTTATTAGGCCAAACGGGGTGGAGGAACTGGAACATGCCGAGGCCTGGCATGATTGTGCTTATGGCCGGATAGAGGTTAGCTGGCAGGTAAAGGACGGTGTGTTTACGCTCCATGCCCAAATACCCGAGGGAACCGAAGCACGTATTCTGCTTCCGGGGAGGGCAGAAAAGCCTCTTCCTGGCACTTCCGTTGAGCTGCCCGGAAAATCAGAAGATAAATGGGGGAAATATACCAAACGAAAGGTTATTGATGTGAGGGCCGGAAAGCATAGCTTTATAACCCGGTTATAAGAACGTCTTTTTTCTACCTTTAACATAGTGGAGGATTAAGAGGTCTGTGTTTTGAGTAACTTATTATAATTCTGACTAAAAAGAGCCAAAATTCAGACCTCTTTTTGTATAGTTTATGATATAATAAATCCACCGATTTCTAATCAGGCATCGGCTTCTAACTGGACTACAGCCTACCCTTTAGCTTCACGTGTAGAGGAGAGCAAAATATGCGTTCAGAAAAAAGCAGTCGTCGGCCCCATTTCCGGATCTTTTTTGAATACCTCATCGCGTACATGACCATTACCCTTGTTGTCGCAATCCCCCTTTTACCGCTCTATCAGGTGGCGTTTTCCAATGCCAGGGACAGTGTTGTCAAGGACAGCTATACAACGCTTCAAAAAGGCTTTCTCACCATTGAAAATGAAATTTTGGGTCTTAATGATCTGGCCAGTTCCCTTTATTCGGATACCAGCTTCCAAAAGCTGTCCAGAATAAACGGAGAGGTGCCGCCCGATGAGGTTTATAACCTGGTTAGGGCCAGAGACATGATGCGTAATTCGGGGTACCCTTCCGATGTTATTTTCGATCACTATATGATGTTTCAGCGCAACAGCCTGGCTATTTCACGAACACAGATTGTCACGGATGCCAAAAACCTTCAGGCGAATTATTTAAATATTCCGTCCATGACCTATGAGGAATGGTTTTCCTACATTTTTGAGAATGACAGGCGCATTGTGTTCAAAAAGAACCAGGAGGTTAATTACCGTGTTTACATTTTAGATGCTTTTGTTCCGAAAAATATCATACACTGCATTCTGTCTCTGCCAATAAACAATATGCGTATTACCAGCAGCGTCATGCTGGTGCTTCTGGATTCCGACAAGCTTCTGAAGGCCCTTGCGACGGAGGAAATTATTTCAGAAGGCTTTTTATACCTGCTAAATGGTGATGATGAAATTATTTACAGCTACGGCTATGACGGACAGCCCCTTGACGCGGCCAACGGAATAAGCGAAAGCACGTGGGACGGCATGGATACCACCCTTCTTAAGCTGGGCCAGTCCCAGACAGGGCTAAAGGTTGTGGCAGGCATTCCAAACAGCGTTTTTGCAAGTCAGATAAAAGATATCACCACTCTTCTTATGCTCTATGTCCTGCTGGCTCTTTTTGTAGGTGTTTTTCTGGCCCTTTATATGGCCTACCGTCAAAGCAAGCCTATCAGCAGCATTCTGGATACGCTGGGAAATATGCTGTCCCAGCCCAGCAGGTCTTATAAAAGGGACAAGTTTGCTTACATTGAGAATTCTCTTATGCAAATTGATAAGACAAATCAACGCTATAGGGAGCAGCTTGCCGATTTGCATACGGATATCAAAATAAGCCTTACCCAGAAGCTTCTCAACGGAAAGCCCTGTGATGCAAGGGAAATAAAAATGTTCAAAAGCTATTATAAACTGGAGCATCCCGTATTCATGGTTGTTGCCATTTCGCTCCCAACCCATCAGCTTGAGCATTTTGAGGTGGAGCATGTAGAATCGGTGAACATGGTTTTGGCAGCAGCCATACAGGAATATATGAGCTGCTGTTATATACTTCACAATCTGTCTGCCGGCACCTGTGCCCTCATCCTGAATTTGTCACAGGAGCAGTCAGAGAATTGTACGGAGCTTAACCATACCCTCATGAAAATCCGTTCCATGCTGCTGGAAGTAACCGGCATCTCCATTAGCATGGGGGTTTCCCGTACGGGTACGGGGCTCTACAATTTATCCCGATGCTTCTCGGAAGCAAGAATGGCTCTTTCAGTTCTGGAAGAGGAAAGCATGAGCAGCATTAAGCATTTTGAAAAGCAGAAGGAGGATGCTCTGGCCAGTATCTTTGATCCTGTAACAGCCCAGAAAATACACGACCTCATTATGATGGGGGAGAAGAGCCTGGTAGAGAAGGTTTTTCACTATCTTAAACAAAATTTTCTGTCCCATCCTGTAGCGGATCAGGCAGAAGTCAGGCAAGTTCTTCTTGCCATACGCAACACTTTGGCTTATTCCGCCTCCCTCATCGGAAAGGACGACAAGGCGGAGAATGATCTAAGTCCCTACCGAGAGGAGGATGCACCGGAAGAGGCTTTTGAAGCATTAATCCAATCGGCCCTTAAGCTTGCAGAAAGGGTGCAGCAGGTTAAAAAGAGCAAAAACACAAGGCTCCGTGAAACTCTCCTGGACTATCTGGAGAATAACTATGGAGACGCCAATCTCTGCGCAGCCCAAATGGCGGAGAAGTTTGGCCTGTCCGAAAAATACCTGTTCAGCTTTATAAAGGAACATACAGGCAAAAGCTTTGGTGAATATGTGGAGAAAATCCGCCTAAAGCATGCGGAGCAGCTTCTTGGGGAAACAGGCTTGTCCATCGGACTCATTTGTGAAAGAGTGGGCTTCAATTCTATGAATACCTTCTATAAAGTTTTCAAACGCGCCTACGATGTTTCACCCAGCGTTTGGCGCTCCAACCGTCAATCTGCCAAGGAAGTTACAGGCGTATAGCCGGGAATGTGAATTAAAGAATACCACTCGTTAGTGTAATTATTTTACATTATTGAGTGGTATTTCGTAAAAATCTTACTCTCATCACACTGTTTTCATATTTTAAACATCCGATTCTGACTCTGGTCACGGTAAAATCCATATTGCAAATTGAACACAACATATAAAATTGATAAGAATTAATTGATGGGTTTTGTGTAAAAACATAACATGAAATTGCCCAATCAATTAAGTGATTTGGAGGAATCAGAATGAAAGCACAAAGAAAACGGTTTGTAGTCTTGGCTCTCATGATGGCCGTACTGATGGCATTCAGCGCCTGCGGCACAACAAACGGAACCGGAGGCCCCGCCTCACCCTCTGCATCAGGTTCTAACACCCCTACTGCATCAGGAGACGACAACGGCATATTAAACGACCTGGGAGTGGAGCCTATAGTTAAAACCCCTTATACCTTAACCATTGCCATCTCTCAAAATACCAACGTACAGGATTATGAGACCAATCATTATACCAAGCTTCTTGAAGAAAAGTCCGGAATTGATATTCAGTTTGAGTTTTTGCCTGCAACCGATGCCAAGCAGAAGCTGTCGGTTATGATCGCCGGCGGTACAAAGCTTCCGGACATAATCAGCTTAGTGCTTACAGATCTAGAAGTTTATACCTATGGAACACAAGGGTATTTTCTCCCTCTCAATAATTACTATGAAACCGACTCCTACTACTTTAAAAAAGCAGTTGAAGAGCATGGCCTGGACACGCTTTTAAACAATTTCATTTCGGCTGACGGGAATATTTACACCGTTCCTCTATACAATCCGGAATACGGAAATGAATGGGATCACCGGTTCTGGGTTAATCAAACCTGGCTTGACAATCTCGGACTTGAAACGCCCAAGACCACCGATGATTTGTACAATGTACTTAAAGCCTTTAAGGAAAGAGATCCTAATGGGAACAACAAGGCCGACGAAATTCCCTATATGGGCCATATCAACGGCTGGAACAGCCAGCCTCAGAATTTTCTCATGAATGCGTTTATTTATTTCAACGATCAATATAATTACCTCTTGGTCGAGAACGGAAAGCTTGTGATGGGAGCTAAGAAGGATGAATGGCGTCAGGGCCTGGAATACCTGAATAAGCTCTACAGCGAAGGCCTTATTACACCCCTCACCTTTACCCAGGACAGAAGCCAGTTCCAGCAGGTTATTGAAAATGAGGAGGCTCAAATTGTAGGCACCATGTCCACGGGAAGCATGAGTATTTATCAGACGGAAAGCAAGCGTAAAGAGGATATGACCTCCCTGGCGCCTTTAACCGGCCCCAATGGCGTAAACTTAACCACCAAGCGCTATCAGGGCGGCGAAAACCGCTGCTATATCACAAAGGACGCCAAAGATCCGGAAATAGCCTTCCGCCTTATCGACTTAATGTGCGAAACCGAGCTTTCCATCACCTCCCGCTTCGGTCAGATGGGCGTTGACTGGGATTGGGCTACGGATGCCGACAAGGGCACAGGACTTTATGAAAGCATGGGAATTCCCGCAACCATCAAGGTTATCAACAATCACTGGGGCCAGCCTCAGAATGCCGAGTGGGCCGACGCACAGGCTGCCATTCGTCCCTATCCCTATGGCATAGGCGGAATGACCTGGAATGGAAATTCCTTTGACTCCCAGTACATGACCGCTCAAGCCGTACCTTTTTACATTAACAAGGCTCCTGAGGAAGTTGTTCATAAAATTCCCTTTACGACAGAAGAGAATGATGAAATTTCAGAAATTGTAACCTCCTTGAAGACCTATATTGATGAAAGCATGCAGCGCTTTATCGTTGGCGACCTGCCTCTGTCCGAATGGGACAATTATGTGAAGGAACTGGAAAATATCGGATTGGAGAAATATCTTGAGGTAGCGCAGAAAGCCTATGATCGCTATAAAGCAAATCAATAGGAACTGAGGCTCACTGGATCAACGTAAATCCGGCAAAGGGGCTCCGGAATGCCGGAAGGTTTCCGGAGCTGCCTTTACACTTCATCAGTCGAATCACGCGGCGCAGGTACTTTGTATCTGCCGCTATTAAAGGAGGCGGGCATAATACTTATGTCACAACAAACACCTTCCGCAGCTGTTACAGGAAAAAAATGGAGTAAGCAACTGAATTCCATCGCATCCCGCTGGCAATTATATCTTTTCCTGCTGCTTCCCCTGATTTATATTCTGCTTTTTGCTTATGTGCCTATGACGGGACTTCAGCTGGCATTTAAGAAATTCTCCGCACCTCTGGGTATATGGGGGAGCCCCTGGGTAGGCTTTGATCAGTTCGCCAAGTTTTTTAAATCCTATATGTTCAACCGGGTGCTTACAAATACGGTGAGAGTATCGCTCTACAGCCTCATCGCAGGCTTTCCCATACCCATCCTGTTTGCACTCATGCTAAACTCCATGCGCAGCTACAAATACAAAAAAACCATTCAGCTCATAACCTATGTTCCACATTTTATTTCCATGGTGGTCATGGTAGGCATGCTGCTTCAAATGATTAATCCCCGAATCGGTATCTTTGGCGTTATTTACACCGCAGTAACCGGCCAGGAGGCTCCCCTTCTAATCGGCAAGCCGGAAGCCTTCAGCCATCTCTATGTCTGGTCGGGCATATGGCAAAATCTGGGATGGAGCAGTATTATTTATATTGCCGCACTTTCGGGGGTGGACTCAGAACTGCATGAAGCGGCACAAATAGACGGTGCCAGCCGCTTTCAACGGGTACGGTTCATTGATTTTCCAAGCATACTTCCCACGGCAACCATCATGCTCATTTTGAATGCAGGACAAATCATGAATGTTGGATTTGAGAAAGTCTTCTTAATGCAGAACAATTTAAATTTGCGTGCCAGCGAGG
>JAFADM010000005.1 GCA_023424865.1 Bacillota bacterium
GTGGCCTTGAAGGATATCCCCCAGGCCTATGAATTTAAGGATTATTTTGTTTTATATAACTCTTTAAGTCCTGTTAATGTTTTTTTGATTCCTAAACGGTGCATCCATTCTGAAGAGGATATTCAAAAGCTGAGAGATATTTTTTCTTTTACCGTCCCCCGCTTTAAAGGCCTGTCCTACTTTTAAGCCCTGGTCTTTAAAGACGGCTTGTCTAAACAAGGCTTAAGAATTTATAATAAGCCGTACGAAAAACTCCACGCATTTTTCCAACTGCTGTTTTGACAGACGTTCATCCCTTCCGTGGATAAGGCCAAGCTGTGCCTTTGTTAAAGCAATGGGTGAAAAACGAAGAACATTGTCACATATGGCACAGAAGTTTCTCGAGTCGCTGCAGGCCATCATAATGTAGGGAGATACCACAGCCTCCGGATAAGTCTGCCCGGCTGCCAGTTTCACTCTTTTCCACGCATCCGAGGAAGTATCCGCATAGGGAGAGGCATTCATGCCGCTAAGAAGCTTAACCTTTATGCTTTCCCCTGCCGTTTTCTGAAAATGTGCCACTGCCTGCTCCATAGTGGTATCCCGGCCTAATCGGAGGTTGGCTACAGCCGAAACCCTGGTGGGAATAACATTAACGGCGCTGCTTCCCGATGCCTGGGTAAAAGCAATGGTAGTATGGCACATGGCTCCAAGCTCGCCTCCGGCTTTTGAAAACAAGCGGGAAATAAGCCCTTTAAAAAGCCATAGGTTTGCAAAAATAATCTTAAGCCCAAAACCGGAATAACGGCCCAGTGTTTCCATCATTTCCACAGTGGGGCCGGGTAAATTCGCTTTAAAGGGATGGGCTTCAATTTGTGTAATGGCTTTTGCAAGCCTGCCCATAGGCGTTACCCGGGAAGGTGTTGACGCATGGCCGCCATGGCCTTCCCATGAAATTTCAATATTGGCCATCCCCTTTTCGCCAACGCCGATTAGGGCACAGGCCTCCTTCACTCCGGGGAAGATATTATTGACTACCGCACCGCCTTCATCCACAACCAAAGCCGGGCTTATGCCCTTTTCCTTCAGCCACTTAACAATGGCCGGCGCACTGGTGCCAAACACCTCTTCATCACCTGAGAAGGAAAGAAAAATATCCTTTTGGGGCACATAGCCCTTTGAAAGCTGCGCTTCCACAGCCTCCAGTATACCGCAGAGGGTGCATTTGGTATCGATGGTACCACGGCCCCAAAGCACATCACCCTCCAGGCTTCCCGAAAAAGGCGGGTATTTCCAGGCATCGGCATCATCAGCGGGCACAACGTCATAATGAGCCATGAGTACCGTTGGGCTTTCCGAGCTCCTCCCCTTCCAGTGAAAAACAATGCCGCTTTGCCCTATCCGCTCCTGGGGACAGTGGCTATGGGCTAACGGATACCGTTGCTTAAGATAGGCTCTGAAGTTCTCAAAAACCGCTTCGTCAGCTTTTTCAGGAGCCCATCGGGAGATAGTGGGAAAACGCACCATGGCCTGAAGGCTTTCAAGGGCATGCTGACCGTCCACACTCACAGGCTCCGCTCCATTATTTGATGCTGCTTCCGGCTTGAAGCCCACTGCACGTACAATAAGAACAAGTATTAAAGCCAAAACTGCAATGAGAATAATCCACCCAACCATTACACTACACCTCTCCTTTTTTAAAAAGCCCTTGTACGGTGTGTATTAACGGGCTCTTTCATGTTAAACCATTCCCTTTTTGTAGAGAAAACGGGCAACCCCAATGGAGAAAACGGCACCCAGGGGAATAAGCACGCCCACAGGAGCAGAAGGAGCAATTATAAAGATAATAATCATAAGAACAATGGGTGCAACAGCTACCTTCCAGTTTTTTGCTATGTAAACCACCCCAAGGCCGCCAAACAGGGCCGGCAGCAGATTATCGAAGGCGGGTTTCAAAGCCGGTGACTGTAAAATGGGCGTTAAGGGCACCAGAAGCAGGACGCCCAGGGCCACCAACAGGTTGGTTGCTAGAGCAGAGGAGGCCACCGCCAGGGTGGAAATGACCTCGCCTTCCGGTGTGGCGGGTTTGACATGGGCCGCTTCCATAGCGCTTAAAGCGCAGGGCACCTTTATATTGGAAAGCTGGCCTGAAACAAAGCCCAAATAGGTTCCGCCCGCTCCAAGCATGGGTGAATAGGTAAGCACCTCAATAACGGCAATGGGGCCGTAAATAGCTATAAGGGGCAGCCATCCTCCAATCAGATCCGCTGCATTGGGCCAGGCATTAAAATAAATGGAAATTCCCAGAGGGACCATGAGCATTCCGGCCAGAGCAGCAATCATCCATATTCTTCCGGCCCGGTGGGTGGTTCGGGTATATTCGGCAACAAGTGCCTCTCTTTGTGTATCCATCGTTTATTCCCCTTTCTACAGCACGGCGTTGTACAGCACAGCCAGGGCCATGCCGCCCAGCATGGTGATGGGCAACGCAAAATCTTCAAGCCATTTGATCTGACGTTTTTTAACCAGAAAACCCAGGATGCCTATGATAACAGCCGAGGACAACAGGGTTAAAACCGCCACGGGGCCTCCCGAAAAGGATTGTCCCAGAAAAGCGGATATCATTCCGATGAACATGGCGGCCAAAAGCAAATCCGTCCAGCGGCTGTTTTTGCTTTGAAGACTTGCCACACCGCCCTGAATCCGCTTTAAGAATATGGGGATCAGAATAAGGGGAACAAGGGAACCCAGAGTCATAACCCAGGCAATGGCTGAAAAGACCACCGGATCGTCCACCCCTGCCTTTAAGCCATCTCCGAAGGCCTGGGCCGCCGTTTCCGCCGCGGGCAGTTCATAGGTAATGGCACCGATAACACATTCCCGGAACCAGGGAAGCGCCACGCCCAGGGCTCCGGAAAGGGTAATAATCCCCAAAATAATAGAAATCGACGGAACCAGGGAAAACACTCCGCTTGATACCGCCGTCCGACGCATGACCGATGTGGAAATTCCAAGACGCTTACCCTGTTTCCAGGCCCGCACAAAAAATACCAGTGCCTGCACTGTAACGAACAGGGCCACCGCACCCGCCATTAAAAATAGAACGCTGCTGTTTTTAAAGGAATCCAACTTTTTGCCCCTCCCCTTTTAAGCCTGCCTGAAAGCAAGCCTGCCAAGCCTTGTGCCCATGGCTTAAACCATTTAGCATGGGCACAAGGTCTTAAATTAACACTAAGTATAACGCTGCCTCTTTACTGCGTCAATTAAGAAAAGTGCATTCAGCGATATATTCCACGGCTTCTTCAAAGGGCAGGGCTTTACTGTAGAGATACCCCTGATACCTGTCGCAGCCCAGTTCATGCAGCAGGCACCTTTGCTCCTCATTCTCCACATACTCGGCGATAACTGAATACTGAAGGGATTTACCCAGATCCACAATGGATGAGATGATATTCTGACAGTTTGTGTTGTTTAAAAGCTCCTTGGTAAGAGAGCCATCCAGCTTAATGGTATCGAAATCATATTCCTTAAGATAAATAAGGGAACTGTGTCCCATTCCGAAATCGTCCATGGCCAGCTTAATTCCCATTTGCTTTATCATTTGCATGGTAGTGAGTATTCTTTTGCTGCTGGTGAGGGCTAATTGCTCCGTTATTTCTATTTTAAGCTTTTGGGGCTCCATAGTGTGCTTTTTCAATATTTGCTGCAGATTATCCACAAACTCTTCATGATCAAGCTGGGCCGCGGAAACATTGACGGAAATCACCAGATCTGGGATACCCCTTAGCTCCATTTCCTTAATATCCCGAAGGGCAGTGTCAATAATCCAATCCCCCAGCTCATTAATAAAGCCCGCTTCATCAGCCAGGGCAATGATAAGCGGAGGATAAATAAAGCCGTAGCTTTCATGATTCCAACGGAGAAGGGCCTCCAGGCCGAAGACCTTCCCTGTGTAGTCTACCTGGGGCTGATAATACAGGGTTATCCGCCCATCTTTCAGATCCTGTTTTAGGTCCGCAGCCAGAAGCCGGGAGATATTGCCAATTTCATCGTGCCGTGTGAGAAGGGTTGAGGGAATGCCTCTCTCCTCTTCCATTCTAAACTTGGTGTATACCCGTTTAAGATATTTCTCCGTTTGGTTGTGGGTCACTTTGTCGGCCAGCCGAACAAAGGGAATGTAGCAGGCTACCCCCACCGCAAGATTAAAAAGCTGGAGCAGGCTGCCGCTTATGGAACGGGTGGAGGCATAACCGCTTAAAAAGACCGGTGTTGTCCATTCCGAGCTATAGGCGGTATAGGGAACCAGCCCCAGATACATGGCCAGGGCGGAAATCAGGGTAAGAAGGAGCGGAACCGCTAAAAAGGGAATGAAATAGACAGGGTTTAGCACAATGGGCAGGCCAAAGACGGATAGCTCGTTAATATTAAAGAGCACGGGCAAAAAAGAAATCTTGGACAGGCTTTTCTGATTTTTATATCTACCAGCAATAAAGATCGCCAGGGTCAGACAAAGAATAGTTCCGCACCCTCCCATTAAAACGAAATTATCAAAAAAGGTTTTGGTAAAGAGGTTTTCCGGAAGGCTTCCGCTCTGTACCGCCTGGTAATTGGCCAGAAGGCCCGGTGCAAAGAAGTTCTGGGCAACCGGCTCCAGAACATTGCTGCCATGGACGCCGAAAAACCACAGTATGTGGACAAGCAGGATAAATAAAATAGCGCTTAGAAGCGGCGAATCAATCCTTGCAAACAGTCCGTTTACCCAATCCGATAAAAAGGCCTGTATATCTCCTATTCCAAAGAAGCCGGATAAGATCTGGTTGACAACAGCAAAAGCAACCACTGTCAGCGATGCGGGAATGAAGGAAGCAACTGCAAATTGAAAAACGGAGTCGGCCCCATTGGCCAGGGATTTAATTTTCAAAAAAGGAATGGCATTAAGAGCCAGAAAAAGGCGTGTGGCACAAAGCGCGACCACAATGGCCATAAAGATGCCCGACACTCCAAAGCTGTCCAGCGAAAAACTATCCTTGGTTATTCCGATGATTGCGATATAAGAGCTAAAGGCAACCAGTGCCGTCATAACGGGGCTAATGGAATCCGAAAGCCTGCCCAGCTCTATACTGTAGGCATAGCTTACACACAGCACCATATGGAGGGACAAAATATTAAAGGTGGCGTCCCTGATATCATTGAAAACATTCTTCCAGTTCGCTCCAAAAATACTTTCCATCCCGTTTTGATAAAACTGGACAGGAAGGCTTGTCACCATCAAGGCCAGCGAGCCTAATAGGAGAAATGGGATCACATAGGTTAAGCCTCTTCTTACAGAGGTAAGCACAGGATTTCCGGCTAATTTCTCGTTCAGCTCTGTAAACAGCCTGACGCTGCTTTTGATATTGCGGCTCAGATTGCGGTTCATAGTGTTGCTGTCCCCTTTGCACGGCTTTTTTCAACCGGCATTTCTTTTCAAGAATTACCCGCTAATCTGAAAGT
>JAFADM010000061.1 GCA_023424865.1 Bacillota bacterium
ACCTTCCGGATCTCCTTTTGGTAGACGGCGGCGCCCAGCATGTCAGTGTTGCCAGAGAGGTTTTGGCCAATCTTGGCATCACCCTTCCGGTGTGGGGCATGGCCAAGGACGACAGACACCGTTCCCACCGCCTGGTTAACGGGGAAACCGGCATTGAGCTGGCATATGACAGCCAGGTGCTGCGTTTTGTGGCCTCCGTTCAAAACGAGGCCCATCGCTACGCCCTTGCCTACAATAAAAAGCTTCGTCAAAAGCGGCATGAAAAGTCGGCTCTGGATGATATCGCCGGAGTGGGGCCGGAGCGCAAGAAGCTCCTTATGAAAACCTTTGGCTCCGTTAAGAAAATAAGGGAAGCCGACGAGGCGGCCATTGCCAATGTGGAGGGAATCGGACCCAAGCTTGCCCAAATCATAAAGAAGACCCTTGGCAGCAGCGAGGCCTGAACGGCTAAAAAGCCGGGGTGAATGAATAGAGAAGCCCATGGTGGACATTCCCTTGCAGAGCAGGAGTAGATTAAGTTGGAGATGCAAGGAAATAATGAAATTTTAACAGAATCAAGACTTCAAGACTTTGAAGGAAAGCACTCGAAAAATTCCAAATGAGCAAAATCGCTGCGTGACCTGCCAAGGTTGTGCAGTGATTTTTTATTTTAGCAGCCATTTGCTTAAAGCAAATCCGGCTAAATCAGGCTTATGGAGGAGCAAACAATGCTGGATAAAGATTCAGAATACATTTTTAGGAAGATAAACTTTATTAAAAGGTATAAAGATTTATCTGAAAAATATCGATTTAATCTTAGTGACCGATATTCCGTAATTATGAGGAATTGAAAGAAATATTAGGGATGCATTTTTAATTTATCAAGATTTCATGCACGAGTATATTGCATTAAAAGCAGATTAAATGGGTTCCCTTTATGCTGTTTGTGAGGAAGGTAGTCAACCTAACCTCCGCAGCGATAATGGAGGCAAAAAAATGAATGAATATGTGGATGATTTTACATCCGAGATACCTTTGGATAAAATGAAAATCTTATTGCAATTAGGAAAGGAGTTTTCTTTTGATCCTCTTTGTTCTATTGAGAGCGAAAAATACTTTATAAGCTTACTGGAAAAACATCATGGTAATAACGATGATGAACTGAGAGAATGGCTGAGGCCTGTTGTTGCAAAAGATTTTGAAGCGGTAGACAAAAAACCTGTATGGATTCAAGATCCTGAATGGTTATTTAATAACGGAAAGCCGATGACATTTGTCGGACAATTGGAGATGAAACACAATCAACGAGGGATTCATCATGATGCCATGTTTTATGTGTTTTGGGATAAAGAAAGCGGTATATCAAAAACCGTTATACAGTAAGCCTTAGAGAGATTCTTCAGAACAAGTTTATGAACTATAAACACATGAAGGAGGATTTAAGGGAAAAAGGAGTTAAGAGGATGATAAACTATGGCGAGCTTTATTATGATCATTTCAGTAAGTTTCTGAGAGAGCCTGTCGGCCGAAAGGTATTTGAAAACAGTGAAAAAAGGCCAAGCATCCAAATATTAAAGTATGGAAATGTTTTTGAAGAGTGCTTTGTATACAATTCACTTGGATTTAGTAAGTATGAGAAAACAGTAGGGGTTAATGCTGAGGTTTCACTGGTGGTTGATTGTGCTTTAAATAGTATTGATTACCTCTTTGCAAGTTTATTATTTTGTTGTATCGATATCAAAATGCCAATCGGAGCGGGGAGAGCACTGAGAGGACTTGAAAGGCTTGATAAAGCTTTTGTAGAAAAATACAATAAAAGCGCAATTTATTTTGCGGATCCCTATGCTTTTCCGGATGAGTATAGCGTTGTACCTACGGAGACCGGGGAGAAAGCCGGTAAAATACTTCTGGCATTCTTTATTTCAGAGCCGGAGTATGAGTATCTGGTAGAATATGGAGCAGATAAATTCGAGACTTTGCTGGAAGAAAAAAATGTTGATCCGTTTAATGTCAGCCGAGTATCTGCTGTCTGAGAGCTGCCCGGTACCGAATGAGCCCCATTCTTAAACTTATTAACTCATGGTCCAAAGCAGGGCTTATTCCAGATAGTTTGCAAAACTGTAAAAACAAAGAAAATAATCAAGGAGTTTTTGCCTTCCTCTTTATTGGCATGAGAGCCATGTTGGCCGAATTTTAGCGGCCGTGAGCCTGTTTTAACCCACCATTGCTTTTTAAAAAGGCTTCTTGTATAATAGGAATAATATATCGGCGGGTGAGTGATGTTGTATTTTGTGTACAAGAGAAAGCCTGCCGAAAAGCTTCTTATAATAAAGAAAACCTATTTGAAGCCAGCACGATTACACTGCAAAAACGAATACGGCAGCATAAACATTCTCAAAAAGGCTTTATGCCCAGGTTTTATGCATGAAAGCACCGCGAAGGTATTTTTATGCATGAAATCCCTAGAGGGTTCGCTTTTTTGCAACAAAATCAATAATTCAATGGAGGATTATTTATGGGAGATAAGTTTGCTAAACTCGGGCTGACCTTTGACGATGTCTTACTGGTACCGCGCTTTTCATCACTTCTGCCCAAGGAAATCAATGTTTCAACCTTCTTCACCAACGAAATTAAATTGAATATCCCGCTTGTAAGCGCGGCCATGGATACGGTTACCGAGTCACGGCTTGCTATTGCTCTTGCCAGAGAAGGAGGCATGGGCATTATCCATAAGAACATGTCCATTGAAAAGCAGGCTACGGAAGTGGATCGGGTAAAGCGGTCGGAACACGGCGTTATTGTGGATCCCTTCTATTTATCTCCCGAGCATACTATTGAAGATGCCAACTTCCTTATGGGCAAGTACCGGATCTCCGGTGTTCCCATCACTGAGGAAGGCAAGCTGGTAGGTATTCTTACCAACCGGGATCTGCGTTTTCTGTCGGACTACAGCCAGAAAATCGGTGAGGTTATGACCAAGGAGAACCTGGTTACAGCCTCTGTTGGAACTACCCTTAAAGAAGCACAGGAGATACTTCGCAAGCATAAGGTTGAAAAGCTTCCTCTTGTTGATGATAACGGTTATTTAAAAGGCCTTATTACCATAAAGGATATCGAAAAAACCATTCAGTACCCCAATTCCGCCCGGGACAAGGGGGGACGCCTTCTTGTAGGAGCCGCCATCGGTATGACTGCCGACATGATGCAGCGGGTAGAGGCTCTTGTGGCTGCCAATGTGGATGCGGTAGTGCTGGATTCGGCCCATGGCCACTCTCTCAATATAATAAACGGTGTACGCACCATTAAAAGCGCTTATCCCAAGCTCCAGGTGGTTGCGGGCAATGTCGCCACGGCGGAGGGAGTTCGTGATCTGGCCCAGGCAGGAGCCGATGCCGTTAAGGTGGGTATCGGTCCCGGTTCCATTTGCACCACCCGTGTGGTTGCAGGTATCGGCGTACCCCAGATTACCGCCATATGCGACTGTGCCGAGGAAGGAAGAAAGCAGAATATTCCCATTATCGGCGACGGAGGCATTAAATTCAGCGGTGATATTCCTAAAGCCATTGCAGCAGGCGCATCCACCGTCATGATAGGCAATCTTCTGGCCGGTACCGAGGAAAGCCCCGGAGAATCGGAAATCTATCAGGGCAGACGCTTCAAGGTTTACCGGGGTATGGGCTCTCTCAGCGCCATGCAGCAGGGCAGCAAGGACCGTTACTTCCAGGAAGGCACCACAAAGCTTGTGCCTGAGGGTGTTGAGGG
>JAFADM010000094.1 GCA_023424865.1 Bacillota bacterium
AAAGCCCCCCTACACCTTAGCCGACTTTAGAAACCCTTCCATACACAAACAGGAACGTGCCTTCTCCGATTTGTTCATTATCGGCACCAATATTTCTACCGGTACCACCAGGGTTTTTTCCTTTGAGACCACGCCTCTGGTGGAGGTGGCAAGAGCGGTGAGGATATCCATGTCCATTCCGCTCTTCTTTGAATCCATAGAGCAAACCGAGCCCGATTCTCCGGGTTTTGGGCAGAACAGCTATTTTTCCGACGGGGGAGTAATGGATAACTATCCCATTAATCTCTTTGATACGTCTCTTTATGGGCAGGAGCTTTATCGGGGTGTTAACCGGAATACTCTGGGGGCTTGTTTTGTAAGTGATATCAAATTTAAAAAAATAAATAATCTCGTAGAATTTGCGGAAGCGCTGGTTCACACCCTTTTAAGGGTGCAGGAGGACGCCTTTCACAGAAATCCGCTGGATAAGGCCAGATCCATTATGATCAATACCGGTGAGATAAGTGCCACAAATTTTAATGTTTCCCTTAACGACAGCACCTATGAGTTTTTATACAATCAGGGCTATGAGGCGGCGAAAGATTATTTCCAGAAGTCGAAGGGCCTTTAGAAAAGCGCCTGACCGTGATGCTGGGGCTTTTAGAAAGCGTCTGGCTGCAATACTTGGGCCTTTAGTAAACGCCTAGCCTTGATGCTGGGGCTTTTAGAAAACGCCTAGCTATTAGTTAGCGCTTAGCTGCGGTCCTTACGGTAATGGCTGAGCTTCATGGCTAAAAGGGCGCTGTAAAGATTGTGCTTGTCTGCGGCGTTTTCGAAGCTTTTCCCGGTGATTTCACGAATACGGGTCAGGCGATAATTAAGAGTGTTTCGATGGATAAAAAGGCGTTTGGCCGTGTTTAAGAAATTGCAGTTTTCCTGGAGGAAGATATCCAGTGTCAGGATAAAATCCGTATTGTGTTTTTTATCGTAGTCCAGGAGGCTTGCCAGATGCTTCATATAAAAAGCATCAATAAGAGCGGGGTTTTCAAATTCAAATAAAAGCCCAAGTAGCCCTAAGCTGTCCCAGGAAAAGGAAAATAGGCCCTTATCAAAGGTATCCGGGGCTATTTCGTAAGCGGACAGGGCATTTAGTGCCTGACGGTAGCTCTGACGGAATTCGGCGCAGGTCCAGGAGAAAATAGTGCCTCCAATTCCCATAAAAAGACTATGGTCTTCATCGGGTCCCAAAAAAGACAGCCTGAGGGAGTTAAAGAGGGCGGAGAGCCTTTCCGAAGCATCTTCACTGTCCGTACCGGCAAGGATAGCCAGAGTGCCTTCCTTTTCGCAGATAAGGGGTGTTTCAAAGCAATCGGAGGCCATGGCTTTAAGGCGCTCCAGCTCCTGGCCCGCCAGGGATTTTTGATCTGTTTTGGACCGGATAACCAGAATATGGTTGGATTTTTTAAAAGTATAGCCTGCAGACTGGAATTCAGCCTGAACAAGCCTGGGTGCTTCCGTACCGCCCCACAGCACGCTTTCAAACAGAGCGTCGGCCGGAGCCCGTCGGTACTGGTTAAGCATGATAAGAGAGGCGACCTCCCGGGTTGCCACGGCAATAGGGATTTCCCAGGGCATCGTAATAAGGGGCAAATCCCGGGCGTCGGCCTCATCGATCATCGCCCCGGGGATATGTCCTATATAAAGCTCATTTAACAAAACCACAATTCCTGCCAGGTTTTTTTCGCGGCTGGTTCTTACCAGGGAGACAAGGCTTTCCTCGTCCCGCTGTATACCGATGCCTGTCAAAAACAGAAGCTCGCCTCCGCTGACCCATGGGGAAATGTTATTTTCCTGACAAACATAGATCCAGCGCACCGGTTTGTGAATGCCGCCGGCACCGCCTACAAGCCTGAAATCTCTGGCAAATTCAAGCTTTAAAACATCCTCACAGGTTACAAACATTTTCGCCTTCCTAAGGGACTGTAAAGAACCGGCAGGTTCGTCAGCCCTTGCTTTTTATAGGTTGGTGCTTCATGCTTGCATTTATTTAATTACTTTTCCTTTGCTTTGTCAAGCCGTGAGGCAGGGATCGGCCAGGGATCGGTAAAATGTGGATTACACAGTTAAATAGGCGCGCACCACATCCTCGGAAAGCGCGTCTGTAGCACCTGATGCCACTACCTGGCCCTTTTGCATAACGACAAAGGTATCGGCTATTCTTCTGGCAAAGGGAAGGTTCTGTTCAACGATAATAAGGGTGATGCCCATATCGATGCGTATTTTATTGAGGATTTCCGCGATGTGAGCCACAATATTGGGCTGGATACCTTCCGTAGGCTCGTCCAGAAGAAGGATTTTCGGTGAGGACATAAGCGCCCGTCCAATAGCCAGCTGCTGCTGCTGGCCCCCGGAAAGCACCCCGCCGTTTCGGGAAAGGTGCTCCTTTAGAACGGGAAAATACTCAAGCACCTGGGCCATTCTGTCGGCAAGGACAACCCCCTTGTGGCCCAAGGCACCCATCTCCAGGTTTTCCCTTACCGTAAGAAGAGGAAGAATTTCCCTTCCCTGAGGAACATAAGCCATGCCTGCCTGGGAGCGCTGATAAGGCTTTTTACGGGTAATATCCTCGCCCTGAAAGGTGATTCTCCCTTCTCTCAAGGGCAGTATACCCATAAAGCTTTTTAAAAGGGTGGTTTTACCCACACCGTTCCGACCCAGCACCGCAAGCTTCTCACCCTGTGAGACGGTAAGGCTGATGCCGTTTATGACGCTGCTTTTGCCGTAGCTGACACGGGCGTTTTCTACTGTGAGCATGCTGCTTCCTCCCCTGCCTTGTCGTCCTTTAAATACACCTGTATAACTCGAGGGTCCTTTTCAATCTCCCCATAAGGACCTTCCGCCAGAAACTGGCCCTGATGGAGTACCGTCACGGTTCTTGCCACCTGCCGGACGAAATCCATATCATGCTCAACCACAATAACGGTGTGATCTCCTAAAAGGCGGAGAATCATTTCCCCTGTCTTCCGGGTTTCATCAGCTGTCATGCCTGCGGTGGGCTCATCCAGAATAATAAGCTCCGGATCCTGTGCCATCACCATGCCGATTTCAAGCCATTGGCGCTCGCCATGGGAGAGGAAGGAGGCCATAACCTCCCTTTTTTCGTAGAGGTTTACACTTTTAAGAACCGCATTTATTTTGTCTTCAACGATCCGGTTCTTTCGGAAAAAGAAGGAGCGGGCAAGGGAACAATATCCCTTTAAGGCTACCTCTATGTTTTCGTAAGCCGTCATGCTGTCAAAGAGATTGGGTCCCTGGAACTTTCGTCCGATTTTGTGCTTTGAGGCAATTTCGCTTTCGCTCCGGCCCGTAATATCGTGGCCGTTAAGTTTGATTTTTCCGGCTGTGGGCCGGGTTTTTCCAGTGATTAAATCCATGAGGGTGGTTTTTCCCGCACCGTTGGGACCGATAATAACCCGAAGCTCGCCCCGGTTAATGGCAAGGCTGACATCATCGATAGCCTTAAACTGATTGAAGGATACGCTTAAATGCTCAATGCTCAGTAATACGGCTGCGTCCCTGCCTGCTCCTTTTAAATCTTCCCGCTTTTCCATGGTCAATTGCCCCCCTCCTTTTGCCTGAAAGCCGTTTTTGCAATACGAGTATTGTACTGCCATTCCTTTAGCTTTCCAATAATTCCGGGAGGGACAAAGTAAACAATGACAAGGACGATGATGCCCAATACCAAAAGCCAATAGTCGGAAATAGCCTCGGACAGGAGCACCTGAAGCCAGTTGATAACCAGGGTCCCCACAATGGCCCCGGTTAAGTTTCCTCTGCCGCCTACCGCCACCCAAACCAGTACGGCAGTGGAAAAGGTCAGGCCCGTATCTCCCGGTGAGATAAAGGCGTTCATGGGAAGGTAGAGCATACCGGCAAGGCCTGCCAGCATACCCGATATAACGTAAATGGCAATTTTATAGGAAGAGGGCTTGTAGCCCAGAAATTTCAGTCTGCTTTCGTTTTCCCGAATGGATTGAAGGACCTTGCCGAACCTGCCTGACACAAGCCAGAGACACAGAAAATAAACCAGCACGGCAATGATAAGAACGCCGTAATAAACCTGATTTAAGGAAAGCGTTCTGTCGAAAAGTATTTTTCGGGGAAGGCTTCCGATACCGTTAAAGCCATTGGTATAGCGTTGCTGATTGGCGATAAAAACCTCAAATATCTGGGCCAGTGCCAGAGTAATAAGGGAGAAGAATACGCCGCTTACCTTGCTTGAAAAAATGAAGTAGCCTATAAGCCCTGCCAGAAGGCCCGGAAGAAGCAGCCCCAGCAAAAAGGCTGTTCCCGTGTTGGTAAGAGGCAAAAAGAGGGCCGGAATTTCAGTGATGCCGAAGCGTGCCATAAAGTCGGGGACGCCGCCGGCCTTTTCCATGGAATAAGAAATGGCCAGGGTATAGCCTCCAAGACCAAACAAGACGGCGTGGCCCATACTCATAAGCCCCGTATAACCCCACAAAAGGTCCAGAGACAGGGCAAAAATAATGAACACAATGAATTTCCCCATAAGCTCGGTGCGAAAAGGGGAAAAGATGAGGGGAAAAAGAAGGAGGAACAAAAGAACTCCCAGGTCCACATAACGTTCCATTCCTTTGTTTTTTAACAATCCCAGGGTTTTTCCCATGCTGCTTACCTTCTTTCGGAGCTGAAAAGCCCTTCGGGCTTAAAGCGGATAATAATGATTATAATGATGAAAACCAGGATTTTAGCATTGACCTCATTTCCCACAATACCTAAAAGAGAAATGGATTCACCGATCATCAGGGAACCGGACAAGGTTCCGATTAGGGAATTAACGCCCCCTACCACCACCGTTAAAAAGGCATCGGTAAGGTACTGGGCTCCCATGGCCGGAGAAACGCCCCTTATGGGCGCCAGTACGGCTCCTGCAAGCCCTGCCAGGCCTGCGCCGTAGGCAAAGGTCCAGGTGTCGGTTCTGGAGGTGTCGATACCCAGACATTCGGTCATAACCCTGTTTTGGGTAATGGCCCGCATTTTCTTTCCAAAAGGTGTTTTGTAAAAAAGAATCCAGGTACAAAGGAGCATAAAGAGGGCGGTAATTGCCACAAAGACATTATAAAAGGGAATGACGGCCTTGCCCAGGCTGAAGCTGCCCTCAAAGGGCATGCCCACGTATTTGAGCTCCGAGCCGGAAATGGCTCTGACAGCCTGCTGCAGGATAAGGGACAATCCATAGGTTGCAAGTAGGGTCTCTGAAATTTTTCCGTAAATGCGCTTTATCAATACCTTTTCAATAATAAAGCCCAGGGCCGCCGTGACAAGGAAGGCAAAGAACATGGACAAATAAACCGGCATACCCAAAAAAGTAAAAAGGTAGTAGGCCACGTAGGCGCCGATCATGATGAGCTCACCGTGGGCCAGATTCACCACCTGCATATGACCGAAAATAATAACAAGGCCCAGGGCCA
>JAFADM010000100.1 GCA_023424865.1 Bacillota bacterium
TTTAAAGCCGCCCAGGTCTTTCTTGCCGCCCTGCCCATTCTCGCCGTTTACCCCTTCCTTCAGAAGTACTTTATGAAGGGTCTGGTTATGGGCAGTGTTAAAGGATAATCATTAGCTTCGATTCGGCGATCTGACTTTAATTAGGGCGCTGGAGTAATGTTTAAGCTTGGAAGCGGAGCCACGGATGGCCGAGCGGCAGGCATAAACCTTACTTCACAGCGCCTTTGCCTTTTTAAATGACCAATAAAAAACATAAGCTTAGGGAGGATTCTTTATGAGTAAAACAGGCCATACCCCGACTCAACCGCTTCATGCCTGGGGCGATCTTGGCAATGGTTACTACCAAAATCCCATACTTAACGCCGATTATTCCGATCCGGATGTAATCCGGGTCGGCGACTCATTTTATATGGTTTGCTCCGATTTCCATTTCATGGGAATCCCGGTGCTCCATTCCCGGGATCTGGTAAACTGGAAAATTGTCGGGAGAGTCTATGACCGGTTTTTGGCCCATCCACGCTACGATGAGATGGATGGCTATGCCAAAGGAAGCTGGGCACCGGCCATCCGTTATCACGACGGTTGGTTTTTTGTTTATTTCTGTACTCCCGATGAAGGCCTCTACATGAGCCGGACCCAAAACCCGGAAGGCCCCTGGGAGCCCCTCCATGAAGTGAGGCGGGTTGTCGGCTGGGAAGATCCCTGCCCCTTCTGGGATGAGGACGGCAACGCTTATCTGGGCCACAGTACCGTAGGCGCGGGTCCCATCATCATCCACAAAATGTCCGCTGACGGAAAGACCCTTCTGGATGAAGGCCAAATTGTCTATGTGGGAAAAATCGCCGAAGGAACAAAAATCTTTAAACGTAACGGCTATTACTACCTCTCCATTCCCGAGGGGGGTGTTGAGGTTGGCTGGCAGACTGTTTTGCGCTCCAAATCGATTTATGGCCCCTACGAGAAAAAAATCGTCCTGGTAACCGGCTCAACCATTGTAAACGGCCCCCATCAGGGCGCTGTGGTTGAACTTGAAAACGGGGAATCCTGGTTTATTCATTTTCAAAGCGCCGGAGCCCTGGGCAGGGTATGCCATCTCCAGCCCGTGCGCTGGGTGGAGGACTGGCCGATTATGGGTACGGAAGACGAGCCGGTAAGCCTGTACAAAAAGCCCAACACAGGCGTGGTTCAGGAGCCCTTCTTACCTCAGGCCTCCGACGATTTTAACGATTCCTCCCTGGGCCTTCAATGGCAATGGAACCATAATCCGGTGGACGGCAAATGGTCTTTAACGGACAGGCCCGGCTATTTGAGCCTTTACGCACTTAACGCCCCCCATCTTTTAAAGGCAAAAAACACCCTTACCCAAAAGCTCATGGGAAAAAGCGGCGCCTATACCGTTACGCTTAATACCGAGGCTATGGCCGACGGACAAAGAGCCGGTCTAGGCTTTTTAGGCGGCCGTGAGGAAAACTGGCTTGCCCTTGTAAAGGAAAACGGTCTTGTACGGGTGGAGGCAACAGCCGGCGGCATTCGCAGTCACGGCCCTCTTGTGGAGGGGTCGGAGCTTTGGCTAAAGGCCGTCTATCATATAGACGGAGAATCTTATTTTTATTTTAGCTTTGACGGCGCACATTTTTTTAAGCTTGGGGAAAAGATAACCTTAAAGGCAGGCTTCTGGAAGGGCGCCCGCCCCGGACTTTTCAGCTTCAACACCCAAACAGAGGGCGGCAGAGCTGATTTTACCCGTTTTGTGTTTGAAGCCCTATAAAAGTCTGAGAAGAGGAGACACCGATATGAGCATTAACCGTTATGAGCTTATAAAACGCCATAATCCTGTACTTAGGGATTTCAGTTCCTTTTCCCCCCTTACCGTGGGTAATGGAGAAATCGCTTTTTCAGCCGATATAACCGGCTTTCAAACCTTTCCTCAAATTTATGAGAACCATACTCCCCTGTGCACCCAGTCCCAGTGGGGCTGGCACACTACGCCTCCGGCCCCGGGGGAGGAAAACTTTTCCTACGGGAACCTGGAGCTTGGCCAGTATGAGGTTAACGGCCGCAAGGTGGGCTACGTGACAAAAAGCGAAGGCCAGGAAGGTCTTTTTACCTGGCTTCGTGAAAATCCCCACCGGCTTCATCTGGGACAAATCGGCCTGGGCCTTACGCTCTCAGGCGGAAAAAAGGCGGAGCCTTCGGATCTCAAGGAAGCCGTCCAGACACTGGATCTCTGGCGGGGAAATCTTTTGAGCCGTTTTAAGGTTGAGGGAAAGGAAGTGGCGGTGCAAACCCTTTGTCACCCCCAAAGCGACATGCTGGCCTTTCATGTGAAATCTCCTCTCATCACCACGGAGCAGCTTGAAATCACCTTTGCCTTTCCCTATGCGTCTCATAAAAAAACGGCGGCATACTGGAGCAAGGAGGATCGCCATACAACGGAAATCGTAGGTTACTCCGAGAATACCACCGATTTACTAAGGGTTCTGGACGGAGACAGGTATTTTGTGCGACTGACCCATTCCCCAGGCTGCCGTTTTATAAAAACGGGAAGAAACCGGTTTAGCTTAAAAGGCCGGGAAGGCTCCGGAATCCTTTGGTTTTCAGTAAGCTTCTCCCCTGTACCCCACAGGCAGCCGCTTCCCTCCTTTCATGACACGCAAGCGGCCTGTGAGACTCATTGGGAGGATTACTGGAGCCGGGGCGGCGCAATCGACTTTACCGGAAGCACCGACAAGCGGGCTGGTGAGCTGGAAAGGCGGATTGTTTTATCCCGATACCTTCTGGCTATTCAGTGTGCAGGCACCCTTCCGCCCCAGGAAACAGGCCTTACCTATAACAGCTGGTACGGCAAGTTCCACCTTGAAATGCACTGGTGGCACGGCGTCCATTTCCCTCTGTGGGGGCGGCCTGACCTGCTGGAAAAAAGCCTCTGGTGGTATATCTCCCTTTTGCCAAAGGCACAGGCTCTGGCTCGTTCCCAGGGCTATAAAGGCGCCCGCTGGCCTAAAATGGTATCTCCCGAGGGAATGGACAGCCCTTCGGTTATCGGGCCCCTTCTTATCTGGCAGCAGCCCCACCCCATTTATTATGCGGAGCTTTGCTACAGAGCCCGGCCCACACCCGAAACCCTGGCTCTTTACCGGGATCTTGTTCTTGAGACGGCGGCCTTTCTGGCCTCCTACGCTCATCACGACCCCTCCAAGGACCGTTATGTGCTTGGTCCCGGGCTTATTCCCGCCCAGGAGAACCACGCTCCGGAAATTACCCTTAATCCCACCTTCGAGCTGGAGTACTGGGCTTTCGGCTTAAAAACAGCCAATCTCTGGCGCCGGCGGCTGAGTCTTGAGCCGGATAAGAACTGGGAAGCCATTGCCTCAGGCCTTGCCCCTCTTCCTGTGGGAGACGGAGTGTACCTGGCTCATGAAAACTGCCCGGATACCTTTAAAAGCTTCAACCATGACCATCCCTCCATGCTTGGCGCTCTGGGTGTTCTTCCCGGCACAAAGGCGGAGCCCGCCATAATGGAGCAAACCCTCAGAAAGGTTCTTAATTGCTGGCATATGGATTCCATGTGGGGATGGGATTACCCCATGATGGCCATGACGGCGGCCCGTTTGGGTTTAAAGGATCTTGCCGTGGATCTTCTGCTTTTGGACACGGGCAAAAATACCTATTCCGAGAGCGGCCATAATCGTCAGGCCGACGATTTGAGGTTGACCCTTTACCTTCCCGGAAATGGCGGATTGCTTACCGCAGTTGCCATGATGGCTGCGGGCTGGGACGGCAAAACCGGCGGGGGGAATACTGCCGCCTTCCCTGACGACGGCTCCTGGCAGGTAGCCTGGGAGGGTCTTGCGCCAATGCCTTGACCTTAATTTAAGCAACAGGTAAACAGATGAATTCAATGTAAAGAGATGATTATTGTTTTGAACCCGTGAAAGCTTATATAATCAAAGCAAATGAGGCCTCATAAATCACAACATCTATGGAGGAATATTATGGCTACTTCAAAATTAAAAAAGGCGGCAGCAGCTCTGCTGAGCGGATCCATGCTCCTGTCCCTTGCAGCCTGCGGAGCTTCCGGGTCCAATACAAC
>JAFADM010000536.1 GCA_023424865.1 Bacillota bacterium
ACCTTTTCGCCGGGATTGACAGCGCTCATCATAGCCGTCATCATGGCTTCCGTGCTGCCGCAGGTAACGACAATGTCGGTATCGGGGTTTATGCTTAAGCCTGAAAAACGGCTGTGCTTCTTAGCCAGAGCCTCTCTGAAATTGGCTGCACCCCAGGTAACCGAATACTGGTGAGGGCCGTTGTCCGCTGTTTTTGCAAGGGCTTTTAAAAGCTCCTGTGGGGGATCAAAATCCGGAAAGCCCTGGGAGAGGTTTATGGCACCAAATTGATTTGAAACACGGGTCATTTTCCGTATAATAGACTCTGTAAAAAAGTCGGTGCGTGTACTAAGCTTGGGCATGGCGACTCCTTTCGTCAGGCATAACTTCAATGTCTTTCATCTGTAAATAGTAAAAAACATACTGGGCCGCAGGGTTTCTTATGATTATATCAGGCGTTCCTCTTGTCCACAATGCGCTTGGCCTTGTGAGTTTCCCTGGGAAGCTCTCCGTCCTTAAGAACAATAACGTCCTTGGGCTTTACACCCAAACGGGTTTTAATAGCGGCGGAAACGCGGGCTTTCAAATCCCTGTCCGGTTCCTCCGAGCCGGGAGCTTTCTCAATTTCAATAGCGTATTTTGTGGTGTAATCCTCGGTGGTGAGA
The DNA here is from genome assembly GCA_023424865.1 of Bacillota bacterium. The sequence goes on from JAFADM010000536.1 coordinate 645, forward strand.
AGAATCCGGTATTCTCCCGTAATGCCCTCAAGGCCTCTTATAACAAACTCAATATCGCTGGGGAACACATTTACGCCGGAAACTATAAACATATCGTCCAGGCGTCCGGAAATGTTTATACGGGCATGGGTGCGGCCGCATTTGCAGGGAGCTTTGTCAACGGTTCCGATGTCGCCTGTGCGGAAGCGGATCATGGGCCGGGCCTTTTTCCGGAGGGTGGTCAGCACCAGCTCGCCACGGCTCCCGTCGGGAAGAGGCTCAAGAGTTACGGGATCAATGGTTTCCACAAGAATGTGATCCTCCACCAGATGAAGGCCGTTTCGCTCCTCGCACATACCGGCGCAGGCCCCGAAAATGTCGGAAATGCCGAAAAAGTCGTAAAGCTTGGCATCCCACAGCTTTTCAATGGCCTCACGGGTGGCGGGGATGGAGCCGCCTGCTTCGCCTGCCACTATGATGGTGCGGATGGCCAGATCCTTGGCAGGGTCAATACCCTGCTTTTTGGCTGTTTCCCCAAGATACCAGGCATAGGAGGGGGTGGTCCAGATAATGGTGGGCTGGAATTCCTTCAAAATAAAAAGAAGGCGATCCGAAGGTACTGTGCCGCACCAGATGCAAAGAGCACCCAGGTTCTGGGCACCGATAACATCGGGACCACCTACAAAGAGCGTAAAATTAAGAGCGTGGACGTAACGGTCCTTTTTCCTCATGCCCGCTGAATAAAAAAGCCGGCTCTGACAGTCCTGAAATTCGTCAAAGTCCTGCTTGGTAAAAGGGCTTAGGGTAGGTACTCCTGTTGAACCGGAGGAAGCGGATACAAAGACCACCTCGTCCTCGGAAACGGCGGTCATGTCTCCCAGTATGGGGCGCTTAAGCTGTCTTTCCCGCTCAATATGCTTATTGACAAAGGGAAAGCGGGAAAGATCCTTAAGGGACTTAAAATCCTCCGGCTTGATCCCGTGGGCGTCAAAGGCTTCCTTATAGTAATCCGAGTTTTCATAGGCAAAGGAAAGCATCTCCTTAAGGCTCTTTTCCTGCAATTGCTCCAGCTGGGGGCGGGGCAGGGTTTCCACGGCTTCGTTCCAAAATTTTGATTCAGACATGGCATTCATCCTTTCCGCAACGGGTGTTGTTAAATGGTGTTGATTTTAAGTGAGTACTCTATAAAAAGTGAGTGTTTTCATCATTGCTTTTGTTTCGGAACAGGAAAGACGAGGGCAGGCATAAACCTTTTCCAGCGCTCGATTAAGGCATATTCCGAATAAAAGGTTCCTTACTAACGGCGGTTTGTTTTGCGTGCTGCCGTTTCGCCCACGTACTGGATAATCTGTACCAGAATGATAAGCAGAGCCACGCACACAAGCAGAACCACCGGCTGGTAGCGCTGGTAGCCGTAGCGTATGGCCAAATCGCCTACGCCGCCCCCGCCAACGGTTCCGGACATGGCCGAATAGCCGATAAGGGATATGGCTGTGACAGTGATGCCGGAAATAAGCTGGGGAAGGGCTTCCGGCAGAAGGATACGGATAATGATTTCAAAAGGGTGGGCTCCTGTGGCGGACGCCGCTTCCAGTATACCTCGGGGGACATCGGAAAAAGCGCCTTCAGCCAGTCGCGCGTAAAAGGCCGTGGCGGCAAAGGCCAGGGGAACAATCACCGATTTGGCACCGATGGTGCTGCCCACAAGAAACTTGGTTAGAGGCAGCAGCATAACAAGCAGGATGACAAAGGGTATGGAGCGGATGATATTAACAATAACTCCGGTAATCTGGTTGATGATGCGATTTTTTATAAACAAGGGGCTGGAGGTTAAGAACAGGAAAAGCCCGATTAAGCCTCCAAGGACTACGGATATTAAAAGGGACCAGCCCGTCATAAGGGCTGTTTCACCAAAGGACTTTAAAAGTGCTTCTGCAAGCTCGTTCCAGGTCAGGCTCATTTTTTTATTACCTCCAGTCGTTCGGTGTTTTGCCGGATATAGGCAACCGCCTCGTCATAGACGGACTGTTCGCCGCCGTAAATATTGACAAACAAAATGCCGTAAGGCTGCTTGTCGATGTACTCAATTCGACCGTGAAGAATATTAAAATAGATCCCGAACTTCACCGCAGCTTTTGAAAGAACAGGCTCCAGGGCGGTGGACAGGTACTCTATTTTGAGGACTATTCCAGGAGCGTTCTTAAGAATTTCCTCAGGAATGTAAAAGCTGGAGGAATGAGCCAGAAGCTCACGGGTAAAGCTTTCCTTTGGATTGGTAAAGAGGGGGTAGACCTTCTCAAGCTCAACAATGCGCCCCTGCTGCATCACCGCCACCCGGTGGCAGACGCTTTTCACCACTTCCAGCTCATGGGTGATAAGGACAACGGTAATGCCAAGGGAGCGGTTGAGATCCTTCAGGAGCTTTAAGATGGAGGAGGTGGTTTCAAGATCCAGGGCGCTGGTGGGCTCGTCACAAATAAGGATTTTCGCATTGTTGACAAGAGCTCGTGCAATACCCACCCTTTGCTTTTGACCGCCGGACAGCTTGGCAGGATACACATCCCGCTTTTCCGTAAGCCCCACAAGGTTAAGCAGCTCTGTCACCCGTTTTTCAATTTCATCCTTGCTTTTTCCCGCAGCCCGGAGGGGGAAGGCGATGTTTTCAAACACCGTCTTGCTCTCCGCCAGGTTAAAATGCTGAAAAATCATACCGATATGACGGCGAAGCTCCCGAAGTTCCTTGCCCTTAAGATGGGTTACTTCCCGGCCTTCAATAATCACTTTTCCGGAGGTGGGCCTCTCCAGGAGATTGATGGTGCGCAAAAGAGTACTTTTGCCTGCACCGCTGGATCCCACGATGCCGAAGATCTCACCCTTCTCAATGGAGAGGGAGACATTGTCCACGGCCTTCAGCGTCCCTTTTTTCTGTTTATAGACAACACTTAAGTTTTGAAACGCAATCACGGTCATTCCTCCAGAAATTTAAATTAAGCGCAGCATAAGCCCGTTGCTTCGGGAGCTGTCCGTAAACCTCAAGAATTAATAATCCTTGGGCTTCTGGAAGGAAACATAAGGTCCTTCAGGGTTTTCGATGACATCCTTAAACTCTTTGGACTTAACAACCTCAAGAATGTCCTTGGCAAGCTGGCTGTCC
>JAFADM010000538.1 GCA_023424865.1 Bacillota bacterium
ACTCCGAAGGATTTCCAAAACTTTGCGTCCTGAGTAAACATGGATATAAAATTCTTTATTCCAATCCATTGGGGAGCGGAGAGAACGTCATACTCCGTAAACGACAAGTAAAAGGAATAGGCTACCGGAATAATGGTGAAGGCCAGTAGTCCGATGATAAAGGGTAGTACAAAGATATAGCCCGCTACTTTCTCCTGATTCAACCAACGAGCCAGGCGTTTTAACGTCATATTCATGGCATTCTCTCCTATGCTGCAAATTTTAGTTGGACGCCGCTGCTTTGGCAAGAATTTCGCCTGCCTGGGTAAAGAAGAGATCCGCGGCTTTTTCAGCGGTGATTTGCTTATAGCAAACCTGCTCCACCAGGCTGTTTATAAGTGCGATAACCTCGCCCATGCCCTGAGGTGAAGGCGGATTGATGGTGGAGGTAAGAGGCTCGATCTCGGCGATATAATCGAATATCTGCATATTGGATGCGTTCATAAGGGGTTTGATGGCTTCGGCAACCTTGGAGGAAATGGGCACACCGCGTTCTGCAAGGAGAATTTCATTGGCTTCAACGGAATTTGTAAAGAAGTCCAGAACCTTGGCTGCTTCCTCCTGGTTTTTGGAGGTGGAGGTTACGGAGAAGAACTGGCTGGGCTTTAAATACATGGCTTTTGCCGTGTCATTGGACCCCACGGGCCAGGTTACAATACCGTATTCCTTGCCTGCTGCATTGTTGAACGCTGCAAGCTGATTGGAGTAAGCCAGGGACATCCATTCCTTGCCAAGTACCAGGGGATCCTGCTCAATGCCTACCCCAATGGCGGCATTGCTGTCTTCCGCAGACAAATGGACACCGGAGGCAATGCCGTCTTCAAACATTTTAAAAAAGGGAATAACCTCTGTGGCGGAGTCAATGCCGAGCTTTCCGTCAAGGAAGAGGGCTTTTCCCTGTCCCCGGATAATGTATTCAATTTGATTCGGTCCGTCATTGTAGCCATAGTCATACTGCATACCGGTTGCATCATATATCTTTTTGGCTGCGGCAATAACCTCTTCGCGGGTCATGCCGTTTTTAATTTCCACACCTGCCTTGGCGGCTGCTTCCTTGTCGTAAAGCATGGAGGGAGCATTAATACCCAGGCAAAGGGCATAGAGACCGCCGTCAACTATACCGCTGTTGATAATGCTTTCAGAGACATCACTCAAATTGAGTACGCCGCTGTCGGCATAGGTCTTCAAATTAACCAACTGGTTTTTGGCCTGATATTGCTTATAATAAGAATAATCCTGTTGAATAATATCAGGGAGAGAACCTGCTGCAGCCTGAGTTGCCATTTTCTCCCAATATCCATTCCAATCGCTGAATTCTGTTTCAAAGGTCACGTTGGGATTGTTTTCGGTATAAAGGTTAAGCGCACCAACGGTGATATCGTTTCGAAGCTGATTTCCCCACCATGCGACACGGATGGTGATATTTTTTTCTGCGTCCGGTGTAGCACTGCCGGAGGGCGTGGAAGAAGCGGGAGGGGTTTGGCTTGGATTACCCGAGGGCTGTTGTCCACCGCAACCGGCAAGCATGGTAACAAGCATTGCGCATACAGTTAGGAACAGGACTGGCTTTTTCATATGACCTTTTTCCTCCTATAATGACAAATGTAAGAGACATGACCTAATGTGTGTCTGAATAAGAGATTTTAAACAGGTCCGCTCTCCAAGGTAATTGTATGTTCTTTTATAGATACAAGGAAAGCAGTTATTCCGGTTTCTGCTGTTTAAAAAACCGTCAATTTAATTATAATACACAAAAAGCATTTATCCGACTTGAAGTTTTGTGTATAATTTGTTATATAATTTTGTCCAAGCTTGTATCAATTCCTACACCGTCACCGTTCTTCACCCAGCTTAAAAGGAAATGGCGAAAGGTGCGTAATGGATGAAACCGATTGAAAATCTGAAACGGCGAGCTGCCAACATGAAGCTTAAGAATAAGATCATTGCCGCCATCATTTTGGCTGTGGCACTTGTCAGCCTTTCCACAGCGGCAGGATCGCGCTATATTATTTCTACCTATAACCGCCTGCTTTACCACGCAACTGCTGAATCCCTGGCAAGAATAGCGGTTGAAATCGAGGCAGGCTTGAAGGCTGTCAGCAGCCTGTCCGATTATATTATTGCCGATTCCGTAATCCAGGCAACCCTGGAGGAGCTCAACGGCAATAACACCGCCCTGGAGCGGGGAAGCCTTAACAACCGTATTTATCAGAAGCTTTCCTCTTACTTTTCCTTTAACAGCACCATTATTTCCATTTCCGTCCTTCAGGGGGACAATGCGGTGGCTATCGGCTCCGATTCCTCCCAGGAAAGTCCGGAGGTGCTTGAAAAAATAAGGGAGGGAGCCGCCGCCGCAGACGGTCGCGTTTTCTGGATAAGCAGCGGCAGAAAGGATTCCAGCATTATTTGCGCCAGAACCATTCGGCTGATTCGAAATCTTGATTTGCGGGATATGGGCATCCTGGTGGTAAGAGTTAATTTTGGGCGTATTGTCAACAGTGCCTTAAGCTCGGTCCGGCTTTCCTCCAGTGAGCCCACCTTTGCGGTTTTGGCCGAGGATCAGGTCATTTATCCAGTGGATGGTCAGGGGATGGAGGCATTTGCATCCCTGGTCAACCCCCAAAAGCCTTATGATATTGTCAAGCTGGAAGGAGCCAATCAGTTTATCGTCAATCAGCCCATGGCCTACATGGGCTGGAATTACGTAAGCCTCTCACCCTATAACGCTATTTTTAACTCCATTATGGTTTCCCACGTTTTGTTTTTTACTTCTCTGGCATCTGCCGTCACACTGGCCATCGTTTTGTCAGGTATGCTTATAGGAAGCATCACACGGCATTTTGATGTTCTGCTTTTAAAAATGGCCAGCTTTAAAAAAGGGGAAATGAAGCCTCTGGACACTGGCTTTGACTACAGCTCACGCCATGACGAGGTAGGCGTTTTGCACCAGCAGTTCGATGATATGATACGGGAGATTGCCTACCTTATTGAAGACAATTATGTCAAGCAGCTCCTTATAAAGGATACACGGCTTAAGATGCTGGAGCAGCAGATTAATCCTCATTTTCTCTATAACACCCTGGAGACCATCAACTGGCGCGCCAAGTATGTGGGAGAGAAAAACATCTCCATGATGGTGGAGGCCCTGGGCAATCTTTTGCGGGCGGCTATAAGTGAAAAATCCGATGTTATTCCCCTTTCCAGGGAGCTGTCCATACTGGAAAGCTATATCCGCATTCAGCAGATACGCTTTGAGGAAAGGCTTACCTATACCCAGTCCGTGGATGAAACTCTTCTTAATAAGAGCGTACCTAAAATGAGCATTCAGCCCCTTGTTGAGAATGCCATAAAATACTCGCTTGAAACGGTGGCAGAGGCTTGCACCATATGGGTTACCATAGGAACCCAAGACGAGCGTGTGGTCATTAGAGTTGAAAACGACGGTTCGGTTATTGATGTGGAGGTACTTGAAAAGCTTCGCTCCGGCAATTTAAAACCCCATGGCCACGGTATTGGGCTGGAGAATATTGATTCCAGAATCAAGCTCATCTACGGTGAAGAATACGGATTAACCTTTGAAAATACAAATGGACGCGCTGCGGTCCAAATGACCCTGCCCTATGAAACCCCCGAGGAATTGAAGGCGAGGTACACACATGCTTAAACTTATTCTGGCTGATGATGAAAAAATCATAAGGGAATCCATCAGCCGCCTCATCGATTGGAAAAAGCTTGGCATCGAGCTTGTGGGAGTATGCGAAAACGGAGCGGAAGCCTATGACATGATCATGGACGAAAGCCCGGATATTGTTATGACCGACATTAAGATGCCTGTTCTTGACGGACTGGATTTAATAAAAAAAACCCGGGCACTGGATGAAAATATTGAATTTATCATTTTTTCAGGCTACGGGGAATTTGAGTTTGCCAAAACCGCCATGCAATACGGCGTCCGTCATTACCTACTAAAGCCAATAAATGAAAACCAGATTGAGGAGGTGCTTTTTAAGGTACGGGAGGATACCTTGAAACGCAAGGAGCTTCATCGTGTAAGCGCTGAAAAGGAGCTTTTGTCCAAGCAATTTGATCTGGTCCTCAAGGATCAGTTTTTGGTGGAGGCGGTGACAGGACCGGAGGATTTTTCCGGTACCATCGAGAAGTACGCCAAGGTGCTTCCTTTTTCCGATTCGGGTTATCGTATCCTATACCTTTACTATCTTGAGGAGCGGTTCCTAGAGCACTTTATCAGAAGCATGGAGATGCTGTGCAGCCAAAATGGCGGGGTACTGTTTACCCATATGATTTATGTAAAAAACACGGCCATTGTCCTGTTCCCTTCTGAAAACTGTCCGGAACGCTCCATCCTTCAGAATTTGCCTCAGCGCCTTTCCTTTCAAGGCCTTGTCACGCCGCTTTCCGTAAAAATACAGGATCATCCCGACATTGGGGCGCTCTTGGAAGAGCTGGTGCCCAGGCTTAGAAGGTATGACCGGATTCTGCTTGTGGGCAGCAATGGAGCGAAGCAGGAAATTTACAATTATGCCTTTGCCTTCCAAAGAACAGAAGAGCTTTTATTAAGCCTTGATGCTATTGAAGAGGGAGAAGGACTGACAAAGCTGGCAGAGAGCTTCTTTTCCTCCTTAGACAATGTGGATCTGGCTAAAATTCTGGTAGCGCGCATAGCCGTTCGTCAGGCAGCCGGTGGAAAAGTAAGGGGAGAGCAGGACCTGACAGGCTTTCTTGAAGAGCTGTACGGGTGTACCCAGATGACCCAAATTAAGACGCTAATGTTTGATTTCCTTTGGGGGCTGATGCAAAACCGCTGGGAACAGACAAAGTACAGGGACACGGTTTCAAAAACCCTCCAGTATGTAAATGAGCATTTCTCCGATCCCAGTCTTTCTCTTAAATGGATTGCCGAGAATTATCTCTATATGAATGTGGACTATCTTAGCAAGCAGTTTGTTAAGGAGACAGGTGAAAAATTCTCTTCTTATTTAAACCGCCTGAGAATGGAGATGGCTAAAAAGCTTCTTAAAAATTACGGGGTAGAAAAAATTTATTCCGTTGCGGAGCAGGTTGGCTGCGGCCGCAACCCCCAATATTTCAG
>JAFADM010000300.1 GCA_023424865.1 Bacillota bacterium
TCAATAAGTTTGCCTTTATTCGACAATATATTTAACTGGTTTATCGAATTATAGCATAATGTGACAGGTTTCACAAGATGATTTATATCTTGATTCTTTCAGGATTTTCTATTTCTTTTTACCACATACGAACTAACCATGCCCATTTTTATTGGCGTTCTATAGAATTGCTTTTTTAAACTTTCCCTTCCGTTTCTTGTCATAACGCCGGAAAAACACAGGACAAGCTAACCCCCCACCGGCTAAAAGCAAGCCTGTGCCCACTAAAAGAGCATCTGTCGGCGTGAACACATCGTAGAGCATATCCCTGGAAAAGACAATGCCGTTGGAGTAAAACACACTGTCAATCTTCAGGCTAACCTCACGAATCCATCGGCTGTCGGACCAATAAAAATACTTTTGGGGCTTGGACATAACCTTATTTTCATCCATTACTTTTTTTATAACTGCCTCAAGCTCTTCAAGTCTTACATAGTAATACTTACCCAAACCGGGATTTCTGGCATTGTCTGTGCTGAATGGACGGACATAGCGCCATCCTTTTTCGTAGGTGGGATAGCTGGTATAACCATAGCCAATTTCATAAATGGGCGCGCCATTAATATATTCGGGAATGGCAAGGATTTCGGTGCCTTTTGGAATTTCATAGGTAATAGCCGAAGCGTCGGAAGGTATCTCATTATAATACCGCAAGGTCACGGGCGTTTTTATGCGGTGGGTTAAAGAATAGCCTGTAAGAGTAAAGATCGTGGGAAAATACTCTTCATACCGGGTCAGATCCATCTCCTCCGTAGGTGTTCCCTGCTGATAGGGACTTAAATCCGAGCTTAGGGAGAACTCCTCCCTTAGCTTATGATTTGCATATAGATTTGAACCTACTCTAAAAAGGACCGTACATAGGAAAATAGCCGCCAGAAAAAAGGAAACGACTGTAAGAATTATTTGGAGGCGGGACTTCACTTTCATAATAACTTTCCTTTCTCTTCATAAACCATTTGATTGGACCGCTCTGGTTCAGATACCTGCTTTTTACGCTTCCAGCAGCCATGGGTATTTGTTCTCAGCCCATTTGTGCAAGTGCGTAAAAAAGCGTTAAGCCTGCCGAGAGTATTTTATCGTTAAAAGCATAAGTCGAAGTATGAAGCTGAGGCCAGTTTTCTCCCGCTCCTACCCCCACCATAACCGCTTTGGCTCGGGCACCGTAATAGCCAAAGTCCTCTGACCAACGAAAGGGCTCAGGAACATCAATACATTTCAACCCAATACAATTGCATATTTTTTCCATATTCCTAACCGTTTCATTGTCATTAAGTGTGGACGGGAAGCTGTCCCAATAGGAAAAAGCAATGGACAACCCGTCAGACTCGCCTTCCTTCTTAGCATATGCTTCAATGGCAGTTATAAGATTCTTAAGATCGTTGTCATACCAGGCCCTCAGCGTAAGCCAAATTTCAGCGGTACCGGCAGAAGATCCAAAGGCCTTTGTACCTATTTTTGCACCCACAAGGGTTGCCATGGTCATTCCTTTAAAGTTTTTACGGTTTGCCAGGACGGGCAGGTCATTTATAAGGCGAGACGCCGCAAAACCCGGATTCCGGCCGTTTTCAGGATAGGCAGCGTGGGACGGGGCTCCGGTAAGAGTAAGTGTCATTCCAAGGGAGGCACAGGCAAAGGTATCTCTCCGAAGAAGTACAGCACCTTCTTCCCAGCCAGGTATATTATGGAAAGCATAAATTCGATCAACAGGGTACTTTTCAAGACCTTCACTGCATTCCCTGCCGCCTGCTCCAATTTCTTCGGCATGCTGGAACACAAGAACTATGTTTCTGCCCAGCTTCTTGTTTTCGAGCATCAGTCCCAAACCTGCCAATACGGCGCAATGCCCGTCATGACCGCAGAGATGAGCCGCTCCCCCATTAAAGGGAATAGCATCCATATCCCCACGGAAAGCAATGGTTTCTTTGGCGTAAGGCTCCTCATGAAAAGCACAGAACCATTTGCCCCTGTCCTCCAGACGAAGACTGGTGTTTTCTCTCAAAAAAGCCATGAGGCATTCCTTGGTTCGGGTTTCCTCGCCTGACAATTCAGCAAGCCCATGGAGCCTGGATCTCAAATTCAGTACTTTATCCATTAAAGGTTTATCCATTGTATCCCCCAGAATGTAATAGTAAAGGAACCCTTTTATCTATACCTGCAGCTTTTCCATACAAAATGCAACCGCTTCATCAATATATACCAAGATTAAATCCATTTTCAAAAGGCTCAGCTCACCCTCCGGCCTGTTTTCAAAATCCTGCTCCAAGCCCCTTGAAATAGTTGGAATGAAGCTTTTGTCCGCTTCTTGAACAATTATATCATAGGGTATATCCAAAAAATTAACCGGGTGTAATTTGAAATGTTCTATTAATAAAGCGTTTAAGAGTCCAAAATCCCGGTGCATTAGCATGCGCTGGCTGATATATTCCTCTGAGTCCGTTGCAATATGATTTGAAATAAACCGGTGATTCACCCACTTGTAGTCGGAAAGCAAATGGCAGTAATAACCGGCAACAATACTTTTATTTAAATGAGAGGCATATTTATTTTGAAAGCTTAAATAGTCAATGTCCGGCACCTTGGCATATTCGCCGTTAATCCTTCTTCTGAAATGTGCCCGGGAATTTCCGCTCAACGTTCCGTCATGTGCGTCGGGAAGCAGATTGCCTAATAAAAATTGATTCCTGTCAAAATACCGAAAAGCTTTCTGTGCCAAAAGCTTTTCACCAATGACCCAGTGAATAATGCGAGATGCCATTTACAACTCCTTGCTATCCCCTTAATTTTTCTCACTCTATCTTACACATATTCCATTATGTAAAATTTTACCTATCTTTTTCTTTATCTGTTTAGTTGTATTTTACTGGTTT
>JAFADM010000331.1 GCA_023424865.1 Bacillota bacterium
ACAATTTAACATTTGTACATGCTTTTATGTTAAATTGTTAATATAAAATGATAAATTTATATTGCATGATTATGAAATGTTTGCTATCATGAGATTTACAATCATACCTGCTTCCACTCCAATTTGAATTAAAGGATAAGATACCATGAAGAAAATCGTTACGCAGATGCTTGCCGAATCCCTGGGACTTTCCCGCGTTACCGTATGGAAGGTTCTCAATAATCGTCCGGGTGTTGCACCCGAGACCATAAAGCGTGTGCGCTCAGCCGTAGAAAAGCTGCATCAGGATAATCAGGAGAATGCGGACCGGTACGAAGAGGATGATGATGTATTTGCTCCGCTTGATGTGGATAATGTAACCCTTCTGGCTTCACGAGCAGACACCTCCAGCTTCTGGATGCGTATTGTGGACCAGATCGCAAGTGAGCTTAATCAAAGGCAGATCAAGCTGAATTACATTCCTCTTGACGCGTCAAAACTGGCGCCGGTGGATTTGCAGACCCTGCTTCAGCCCGACAAAACAGACGGTCTTTTAGTCATTAATATATATAACGAATCCACCATTTCGGCCCTGCAAAAAAGCTCTTTGCCAAAGGTGTTTTTTGATACCATACCAGGACATACTCCAGCGGATCTTCTTGGGGATCTTATCCTTCTGGAGGGCGAGCATACGGTTAAAACCATAACAAACAGTGTTATTAAAAAGGGATGTAAACGAATCGGGTTTATTGGAGACATCCAGTATGCCCATACCAATCTCCTTCGCTGGAAGGGTTTTCAGGAAGCCCTTAGAAGCAACAATCTCCCTCTTGATCCTTCAGTGTGCCTGGTGAAGCCAATTGATAAGGATACCTACAGGGAAGATATTGAATCCTTTTTAAGCAATATTCAATCCATGCCCGACGCTTTTGTGTGTGCAAGTGATTTTGTAGCCTTTATTACACTTAACCTTCTCGAAAAGCTTCATTACCGCATTCCAAAGGATCTGCTCATTACAGGCTACGATGATTCCAAGGAGTTTTTGCTGGATCACCACGGGGTATCCACAGCCTGCGTAGACAATGCTTTACTTGGAACGCGCATGGTGAATCAGCTCTTATACCGTATTCAAAATACAAATTCGGATTATGAGGAGATAAAAATTTTCCCGAGGATTCTTTTCAGAAGCTAGGTTATTGATTTCACGGCCAAAGCACCAAGTCTCGTTTTCTAAAGTCAAAAGCCTTTTATCAAATAGAATAAGCAGTCTATTGTCTTCATACGCCGCAAAGGAGGGGTGTAAAAGCAAATGGATAATTTACAGCAGGATGTAGCCCAGCAGGATGTGCCCCAGCAGGATGTAGTTCAGCAGGGCGTACATAATTACAGCGCTTCCAGGATTTATCGGTTGCCCGAAGAACCGCATTTACAACAGCAATTGGAATGGTTTCAGAATCAAAAGCTGGCCCTGATGATCCACTGGGGACTTTATTGCCAGTTGGGCATCGTTGCTTCATGGGCTCTCAGCGATGCGGACGCCGACTGGTCCAGGCATCAAATCAATTGGACCCGTGATGGCGAGTTCTTCAAAAAACAGTATTTTCAGCTCAACCGTTCATTTAACCCCGTACGTTTTCAGCCGGAGGAATGGGCTTCAATGGCCTCCGAAAACGGCTTCCGTTATCTGATTCTTACAACAAAGCATCATGACGGCTTTTGCCTGTGGGATACCCGGCAGACAGATTACAAGACCACCGCTTCCGACTGCCCTTATCACACAAACAGTCAGGCGGATATCGTCAGGGCCATGTTTGACGCATTTCGTGCCAGGGGACTTGGCATTGGAGCTTACTTTTCCAAAGCCGACTGGCATAGCCCCTTCTATTGGAACCCCAAATTAGGGGAAGGCAAGCCTACCTCACGAGGACCGTCCTATAATCCGGCCCAGCATCCTCAGGAGTGGAGCCGCTTCCGGGAGTTTACAAAAAACCAGATTCTTGAGCTTGCCAGGAATTATGGCCGCCTGGATATACTCTGGTTTGACGCAGGCTGGGTACGCCCCGAGTCCGGTCAGGACATCCGCCTTGGAGAAATTGTGGAAGAAGCGCGGAAAAGCCAGCCCTGGCTGCTTTCCGTGGATCGCACCGTGGGCGGCCCTTATGAAAACTATGTCACGCCTGAGCAATGCATCCCCGATAAACCATTAGGAATCCCCTGGGAAAGCTGCTTAACTTTAGGAAACGATTTCACCTATGAATTCGGAGATACCTACAAGAGCCCCAGAGAGCTTGTTAATCTTTTGGTTCAGATCGTGGCAAAAGGCGGAAATCTGGCCCTGAATGTCAGCCCCCAGCCTGACGGGCGAATCCCCTTAGAGGCAAAAAAAAGCCTCAAGGGCCTGGGTGAGTGGCTTAAAGCCTATGGCGAAGCCATTTACAATACCAGGGTATGCGCACCCTATCAGGAGGGAAACACTGCCTTTACCCAAAACGGTGATACAGCCTATGCCATAAGGCTCTACCCCAAGGAGAGCGAACAGGTATCCCCTGCGGTTCTCCTCCCCTATACCGAAAAGGTTAAGGAGGTCATCTTTTTGGACAGTGAAGAAAAGCTCTCCTTCCAACAGAGTGAAAAGGGTATCCTTGTTGAGGTTCCTTCAAACCGCCTGGCATCCCCCACCCCTATCGCCCTGGTTTTTGCATTAAAAAAAGAATAAACAACTTTAGTGATTGGAGAAAAAAGATGGCGAAGATTATCGGAAGCTCATTACATAATATCCCCTGGCAGGAAAAGCCCGAAAACAGTGTTACACCCATCTGGCGCTATGCTCAGAATCCCGTTATCAGGCGTCACGATATGCCCTATGCCAACAGCATTTTCAACAGTGCCGTGGTTCCTTTCAACGGCGGCTTTGCAGGCGTCTTCCGCTGCGACAGCCGGGGGCTCAGCATGGATCTCTATGCCGGTTTCAGTGACGACGGCTTGAGCTGGAAAATAAACACGGAGCCCCTGTCTTTTATCGGTGCCGATCCGGAAATCTTAAAGCGGGAATACCGGTACGATGCCCGTGTCTGCTTTATTGAGGACCGTTATTACATTACCTGGTGCAACGGCTATCACGGACCTACCATCGGCGTTGGCTATACCTTTGACTTCAAGACCTTTTACCAGCTTGAAAACGCATTCCTTCCCTACAACCGCAACGGCGTCCTGTTCCCACGAAAAATAAACGGCTACTACGGCATGCTAAGCCGGCCCAGTGATACCGGCCATACCCCCTTCGGCGATATTTTTTATTCAAAAAGCCCGGATTTGGAGTTCTGGGGCGATCACCGCTTTGTCATGGGAACCTTCAGAGGCGATGCTTCGGCCTGGCAGTCCACCAAAATCGGCCCGGGGCCCACTCCCGTTGAAACCGACGAAGGCTGGATACTTATTTATCACGGCGTTCTCAATACGTGCAACGGCTTTGTTTACCGCATGGGTGCCGCCCTTCTGGATCTGGAGCAGCCCTGGAAGGTTCTCGCACGGTCCAAATATTACGTTCTTGCTCCTGAGGAAATTTATGAATGCGTGGGTGATGTTCCCAATGTGGTCTTCCCCTGCGCCGCTTTAACCGATGCCTCGACAGGCCGTATCGCCATTTACTACGGCTGCGCCGATACTGTTACGGGCCT
>JAFADM010000338.1 GCA_023424865.1 Bacillota bacterium
CATAAGAAAAGAGAGAGAAGGAAAAGGGGAATGATTGGATTAGGCACCCTGGTCAACGGAGCAGCGATTCTTGGTGGGGCTGTATGCGGTTTGTTTTTGAAAAAAGGCATGCCCGAGAATTTAAAAACAACCATCATGCAGGCCTGTGGCCTTTCAGTAGTTATTGTAGGTGTATCGGGAGCGCTTCAGGGCATTTATAAGGTAACCGCTTCCGGTACTTTGGACCGGAATTACATAACAGGTATGATATTAAGCCTGGTCATTGGCGGCATTGTGGGTGAGCTTTTGAAAATTGAAGCCAATTTGGACAGGCTGGGGCTGTGGTTCCAAAATCGTTTTGCCAAAAATGAAGGCGGCTTTGCCAAAGGCTTTGTTACGGCAAGCCTGGTGTACTGTGTGGGAGCCATGGCCATAGTGGGTTCTCTTGAGGACGGGCTTTACGGCAATACCGACACGCTTTTTGCCAAAGCCATACTGGACGGTATGATTGCCATTGTCTTTGCCGCAACCCTGGGAGTTGGCGTGGCGGCTTCCGCCTTTTCCGTTTTAATTTACCAGGGGGCCATAACGCTTATGGCTGGCCTTATAAAGCCTCTTCTCACCGATACCGTTATTTCACAGATGTCCCTGGTGGGAGGCGTTTTAATTATGGCTATCGGCTTTAATCTTTTGGAGTTTAAGCGCTTTAAGGTAGGCAGCTTGCTGCCGGCCATTTTTATGCCCTTGATATATGGGCTGATAATTAGCTTTTTATGAATAATAAAGGGTGGAGGAGTAGGATATGTTTTCTCAAAAAATTGTTGAAGGCTTAGGAAAATCATCCCTGATCCGGGCGATGTTCGAAGAGGGCGAAAGGCTGAAAAAAATTTACGGGCCGGAGAATGTTTTTGATTTCAGTATCGGTAATCCGGAAGCAGAGCCTCCCCGTGAGGTACAGGAATCCATTCGAAAGTATACGGGTGAGGAGCACAGCGGCATTCACCGCTATATGAGCAATGCAGGCTTTGCCGATGTTCGTGAAAAGGTGGCTGCCTATATGGAGAAGAAAAGCGGTGTGGCGTTCTCCAAGGAACAGGTTCTTATGGTCTGCGGCGCGGCAGCGGGCCTGAACATTACGCTGAAAGCCCTTTTGAACCCGGGAGAAGAGGTCATTGTACTATCCCCTTACTTTGTTGAGTACCTAACCTATATCGATAACGCGGGAGGAACTCCTGTTATTGTTAAAACCGTTAAGGATACCTTCCGCATTGATGTGGAGGCAGTCGAAAAGGCAATAACGGAAAGAACCAAGGCCATTATTCTCAATTCGCCCAATAACCCCACAGGCGTTGTGTATTCCCGAAGTGAGCTGGAAAAGCTCAATGATGTACTTAAGAAGAGGGAAGAGGAGCTGGGAATCGCCATTTATGTTATTTCTGACGAGCCCTATGTTTCCATTGCCTATGACGGCGTGGAGGTTCCTTCCATGGCAGGCATCTTTAAAAACAGCATTACCGTAAATTCCTTCAGCAAATCCCTCGCCCTTCCCGGAGAGCGTATTGGGTATGTGGCGGCTTCCAGCCTGATAGAAGGCGCAGAAACCCTTATGGCGGCCATGGTGGTTTTAAACCGCACTCTGGGCTTTGTCAACGCACCGGCCCTTTTTCAGAAGGTGGTGGCGGACAATCTGGATACCTCGGTAGAAATTGAATATTACAAGCAGAACAGGGATCTTCTGTATAGTCATTTAACCTCATTGGGCTTCACCTGTGTAAAGCCCGAAGGCGCATTCTATCTTTTCCTCAAATCACCTGTGGAGAATGAAACCCAGTTCTGTAAAAAGGCAGTGGAATTTAATCTGCTTTTCGTGGCCGGAAGCGGCTTTGGAAGCCCCGGCTATGTTCGCATTGCCTACTGCTATGACAAATCCGTTATTGAAAGAAGCCTTGATGCTTTCACAAAGCTTGCCAAGTCCTACGGTGCACAGTTGGATAACTGAGCTTTAGCCACACAACTGGAGAATAGCTGCTTATCGTAACAGACAATACAAATAAAGGGGCTGTTGCAAAAATTTGCAACAGCCCCTTAAAAAACCTTTTTTGTCTGTACCGGTTTACTTTTTAATAACAATATCCATACGACGGTTCTTTTGGCGCCCCTGTGAAGTTTCGTTATCGGCAATGGGCTTATATTCGCCGCTGCCGGTAGCCGTCAGCCGGGCAGGATCCAACTCACATTTGTCTATAAGGAATTTGCCTACATTTGTTGCACGCCGGGTTGATAATTCCCAGTTAGAAGGATAAAGGTAAGTATTAATTGGGAGATTATCCGTGTGTCCCTGCACTTCGATATCATTTTCCAGTTGGGAGAGCAACTGACCGATTTTTAACAGAGATTCCTTGCCGGATTCTTTAACATCCGCACTGCCTGAATCGAATAGAATAAGTGAATCAAATCGGATAATTAATTTTTCTTCATCCTCAACCATACCAATAAATTCTGTCAGTCCATAGGACTCAATGGCTTCAGCTACGTCTTTGCCAACCTCGTCCAGTTGTTCTTCTCTTTCCTTTTTAATCTGTTCATCGGTCATGTTTTCGGTATTTACATTGCTTTCCGTAATTGAAACAAGCTCTGACCCCTTTTCACGGGTTAATAAATCACCGCCGCCTAAATTAAAAAAGCTTTGCTTAAAAGAACTGGCTACCTGGTCAAACTTCTGCTGATCCACACTTGCCATGGAAAACAGCATTATGAAAAAGGTTAGAAGCAAGGTAACCATGTCGCTGTAGGTAAGCATCCATTCAGGTATGCCTTCCTGTTCTTCCTCGATATTTGCTCGTTTGCTCTTGCTCATTTTCCTTTAATTCACCTCACTGTGTAACTGTTCTTCCTTCATTAACGCTTTCGGGGTTATCCTTCTGCTCCTGCTTTTTAATGTAGCTGAGCTTTTGCTCATTGGAGAGGAAGCTTTTGAGCTTATGCTCCATCATACGCGGGTTTTCTCCGGCCTGAATAGAAAGAATGCCCTCAATAATAAGCTCCTTATGATGAATTTCTTCCTTGCTTTTGATAGCCAGCTTATTGGCAATGGGAATACAGAAGAAGTTGGCTAAAATGCTGCCGTAGAAAGTAGTTATTAATGCTACAGCCATAGACGGACCTACCTTTGAAGGGTCATCCAGTTGTCCGAGAAGTATAATGAGTCCCACCAGCGTACCTATCATACCCCAGGCAGGAAACATACTTCCCAGTGTTCTGAAAAGGCCTTGAGCTCGCTGATGCCGGATTTGAATGTTGGTGAGTTCAAGATCCATGGATTCGCGTATCATATCAGGCTCTACACCGTCAACGATGAGCTGTAAGGACGCCTTTAAAAAATCATCAGTTAAGAGGTTTTCTTCGGATTCCAGAGAGAGAAGACCTTCTCTGCGGGCTTTTGTAGAGAGAGTTACCAGCAGTGCGATGGTGTCCTCCAAGGTCACAACCTTATTGAAAAATGCATTCTTTGCCACACGAAAAAGCTTAATCATTTCCGGAAGCGGATAGCTTATTAATGTTGATGAAATACCTCCGCCGACGGTAATCAAAATAGACATTTCATCGTAAAAATCATTTAGAGACGCACCTATTTGAATGGAAAGTATTACGCAGAAAGCACCTAATCCTAATCCAATAATGGTCCCTAAATCAATAAGCCCGGTTTTTTCTTTTTTCATTTGCATTCCCCTGTCGTTTTGGCATATTTTAATGTCATCCAAGTGTTAACGTCTTCTTTATATTATTTCGGTTAAAACATAAAGAAAGTTTACTTCTTTTTGATGCAAGCCGGAGGAATAAACTTGTTCAAAGGCAGAAAATCTTTACTCTGCGGTTTTGAAATGATAGTATAAGGATAATAAATATATGGCATCGAGTGCCCTTTGAGTGGGGGAAGTAAAACTTGTTAAGCGACGCTCTTAAAGGAGCATGGATAAAAAGTTGTTTAAACAGTAAGGTGCGTGGTTAATATCACGGTAAGCACAAGGGTGGCACAAATGCCTAATATGCTTATAGCCCCTTTTATGTTAAAAGACGCGCCGATGAGGCATTGTATAAATCAAAAAGCAATGGTAGAAACTGCGTCTCAAAGAGTTGAGTTTAGTTGGGAGGTGTGCAAATGGCGGATGGCGTTTTAAATGATATTCTAAAGGTTGAGGCTGCGGCGGCCGCAATTGAGGAAGAAGCGCGAAAAGCAGCAAGGGACAGGCTTGCCGAAGCACGGAAAAAGGCGTCGGAACTGTTGGAAGCGAGTGTTTTAAGGGCTGAAACCTTATACTCGGATATTTTGGACAGTGCAAGGCGGCTGGCGGAAAAGGAAAGTGAAAAGCAGGCCGAAGAGCGGAAAATCACTGATGGTAACCTGCGTACCAGGGTGGAAGTGCAGCTTGATGCGGCGGCGAATTTAATCGTCGGGAGGGTTGTAAACTCGGATGTCAGTAGTTAAAATGAGCAAAATTTCCGTATTAGGCCTCCAATCCGAGCGGAATGACATTCTTAGAGGTCTTATGGCTATGGGAGCTGTTGAAATAACCGACGGCAGTCCCGAGGATACTGAAGGCGGACAATACGGAATAAAAACACCGGTACAGAGCGAATTGACAAAATTAGACGCCGAAATTACCGATATAGAACTCTCCATAGACCTTTTAAAACGGTATGGCGGCTACAAAAATCCGCTCTTCAGCAAGAGAAGGACCATCGACGAAAAAGATTTTCATTCCGTTATGGAAAAGCATAATACCCTATTGGAGACTTCCAATAGGATTAAAGGCTTTGAAGAGGCAATCCTTCGACTTAAAGGAGATGAAAACAAGTTAAAAGGACTTATTGTATCACTTCTACCCTGGCTGTCAACGGATTTGTCTCTTGAAACGGATTCTACCCGGCTAACCTTTATTCATACCGGTACTCTGCCACAATCAACAGATCTTACAAAACTGGAAAAAGAGCTGGAGGAGTCGGTTCCCGAATCGATGCTTATAAAGGCAGGAACGGACAGAGAGAATCATTTTCTGATTGTAACAGGACATAAGGACAGAGAATCCGAGATAATGTCCCTTATAAAAGCAAAAGGCTGGAACCGTATTGTGTTCCGTGACATGTCAGGAACGGCAAGAGAGAATAAAGTCAGGCTTGAAGAACAACTTCTTGCTATTGATGATGAGAGAAAAAAGCTGGCAGAGGCGATAGTAGCTTTGGCCGGCGAAAGAGAAAAACTTGAGGTTCTTCATGATGCATATGTAATGGAACGCTGCAGGCTTGAAGCCCGCGGCCGGCTCGTATCCACCCGGAGTGTCTTCCTGCTTGAAGGCTGGGTGCCCACGGAGCTTTCCCATAAGGTAAAAGGCTGGCTGACAAAAGAGTTCATCTGCTCAATAGAAATTAACGAACCGGAAGAGGATGAAGCCTATCCTGTTCTGATTGAAAATGGACCTGTTGTGGAATCCATTCGTCCCGTACTAACCATGTATGGCCTTCCAAGCAGCAAAGAGCTGGATCCAAGTCCAATAATGATGCCGTTTTTCTGCCTGTTTTTTGGAATTATGCTGGGTGATGGCGGTTATGGCCTTCTTATGGCTCTTGCGGCAGGCTTCATATTATGGAAATTTGATCTTGAAGACTCAACGAAACGGTTTGTTAAACTTCTGTGCTGGTGCGGCCTGTCCTCCATATTTTGGGGATTTCTGTTCGGGAGCTGGTTTGGTATAAGCCAGCTGTCCAAAACCGCTTTATGGCTTAGTCCCACCGATAATCCCGAACTAATGATGAGCTGGGCTCTGTTATTCGGTATTATACACATGTTCTTCGGATTCGGCCTTAAGGGCGCCAATCTATTGCGTAAAAAGCAATACCTGGATTTTATTTTTGACGTTGTGTTTGTCTATGTGCTTTATACAGGCTTTGCTCTTACCCTGCTGCCTTTTGCGCCGGGAATAAAGCTTGAAGGTATGGAGTGGCTGACATCCTTGGGGAATAAACTGCTAATAATTGGTATTGTTCTTATGCTGCTTACCCAGGGCAGAAAATCTCCCAAGCTGTTCGGTAAAATTTTCGGAGGTGTTGGGAAGCTGTACGATCTCATCAGCTTCTTGAGCGACTGCCTGTCCTATACCCGACTGGTGGCACTTGGCCTTGCATCAGCTATTATCGGTGATATTGTAAACACATTGAGCATGTCTATGGGTGGTAATATTGTGGTTCGAATCATTGCCAGCAGCTTAATTATTATTGTGGGACATACCATCAATATTGGTCTGAATGTGCTGGGAGCTTTCGTACACTCCTGCAGGCTTCAGTATCTGGAATTTTTCGGTAAGTTCCTCGAGGGCGGAGGAGAGCCTTTTCGTCCCTTTCTGGCCAACACACGGTACATTGTTGTAAAAACTGCGACGGAACGCGTTTTAAGCTCGGAGGTCCGAGCAGCCTAACTCATTATTGAGATTTTGTTTAGGAGGATTATTATCATGACTTTTGCAGATATTTTTTTGAATCCTACGGTTTATGCTTTTCTTGGTGCTGCCATTGCGTTTTTGGTTGCTTCTATCGGTTCAGCTAAAGGTGTTGGTATCGCCGGCCAGGCTGCTGCAGGACTGGTTGCGGATGATCCCGGCAAGTTCGGTTCGGCAATGATTCTGCAGGCCCTTCCTTCCACTCAGTCCATTTATGGCTTCGTTGTGGCCTTTATGATTATCAATAATCAAATTTCAGACAGCCTGACACTGGTTCAGGGGCTCTCTCTCTTTACGGCAGGTCTTCCTGTAGGTATCGTCGGCTGTATATCAGCTATTTGGCAGGGCAAGGTTTCTGCTGCCGGAATAAACCTTCTGGCAAAGAGGCCCGAAGCACTTGGTAATGCTATTATCTTTGCGCTGATGGTTGAAATGTTCGCCATCCTGAGCCTTGTCGTGTCCATCTTAATGCTGGGCAAGATATAAATTTGAAAGGGCGTTACTAAATGAGCGGGATTGAAAAAATAAAGGAAAAGATCCTGTCCGATGCCCGGCGAGAGGCGGAGGAAGTTATCCGCAAGGCAGAGCAGGAAGCGGCGGCAATACTTGCCCAAGCGGAAGCGGAAGCCTCAGGTAACCTTGCCCAGTCGGAAGCCAATGCTCAGGCCGAGTCGGAAATTCTTAAAAAGCGCATTTCCGCTACAGCCTCCCTGGAGGACAGGAAGCAGGTGCTGAAAACAAGACAGGATATGGTCGCTAAAGCCTTTGAGCTGGCTCTGGACAAGCTGAGCAAGCTGCCGGAGGATCAATACCGGAAGATGATGGAACACTATATAGTGAAAGCCGTACGGGATGGTGAAGGCCAGATTCTGGTTAATGAGGCCGACAGCAAGAACCGGTTGGGACCTGACTTTATAAATGGGCTCAACAGGCTTTTAAAGGAAAAGGGCCGGGAGGCATCTTTATCTTTAGCTCCTTCAGGGGAGTTCCTTTCCTCTAAAGGCGGCGCGGTGCTTCGCTACGGCGATTTAGAAATAAACTGCACTCTGGAAATCTTGCTGAACCTTGAAAAAAACAGGCTTGAAGCGGATGTTGCCGCTGTATTGTTTAAAAACGACTGAAGCCTGACAAAAACAAGCAGTAATTTCCGAAGATGGGATTCATTTTCGGAGAAAGGAAATAGCGGTAACAATGCCAAGGTTGAAAGAAGAAGATTTTGCCTATGCCACAGCGCGTATCCGTTCAGCAGAAAACAAGCTATTAACGGTTCAAAAACTGGAACGCCTGTTTGAAGCTTCAAGCCCTGCAGAAGCCATTCGTATTGTCACCGAGGCCGGTTACGGCGAAGGCGCCGCAGGCGGAGCCGTGGCTTCGGAGGATTTAGAGAAACTGCTTTCTTCAGAAATGAAAAAGTGCTTTTCGCTGTTAAAAACCGTACTGCCTGACAGTGGGGCCGTGGAGCTCTTTATGAGAAGGAACGATTACCTGAACGCAAAAATCCTTCTCAAAGCAGAATTTTCAGGCGTGTCCGGATCACAATTTTTGTCGGATGCCGGTACGGTGCCTGGAGACAAGCTTTCACGCATGATAACGGACAGGAACCTTAAGGAGCTTCCGGAAACCTTCCAGAATGCAATACTGGAGAGCATAGAAGCCTACGGCAAAACGAATGATCCCCAAACCGTGGATTTTGTTTTGGACAGAGGCATGTACACCAACATGCTGGAGGATGCGGGGCGTATTGACGAGCCCTTTGTGACGGGACTGGTTGAAACCCTCGTCGATGTAGCCAATGTCCGTATTTTTATTCGGGCGAAGCTTCTTAAAAAGGCGCCCGATTTTGTCATAAAGGCACTTATCCCCGGAGGCCGTCCTGATATAAAAACCTATGCGGAGCTGATTGAAAAGCCCTTTGAAGCTTTTTTGGCAGCCCTTCGCTATGCTGACCTTTTGAAGCTTTCCGAGAGCCTTAAGGAGCTTGTAAAGGGCAATGTAAGCATGTCGGCGGTGGAGAAGGCCCTTGACGATTATGTCATTGAGGAAGTTCGAAAAAGCCGCCGAATCGCCATGGGAATAGAACCGGCGGTTGCCTACCTGTTTTATAAGGAGACGGAAATCCGCAATGTAAGACTGATCATTACTGGGAAGGTAAACAAACTTCCCCACGAAAGCATAAGAGAGAGGGTGAGGATAAGCTATGCGTAAAATAGCCGTCTTGGGCGAGAGGGACAGTATCCTGGGCTTTAAGGCTATCGGCTTTGACGTTTATCCCGTTGCCTCCGTGGAGGAATCCTCCCGATTGCTTCATCGGCTTGCCCAGAATGATTATGCCGTCATTTTTGTAACGGAGCAAACCGCACGGGACATTAAGGACGATATAGCCAGGTATCGCAGCAGCCGGTTTCCGGCCATTGTTCCCATTCCCGGTGTGCAGGGTTCTCTCGGAATCGGCCTTTCTTCCGTAAAGGAAAGTGTTGAAAAGGCTGTGGGAGCAGATATCCTGTTCAACGAGGAATAAAAACTCCTGCTTCCTTTAATGTCTGTGGAAAGGATGAAAAAAAGATGAATCAAGGAAGAATCGTCAAGGTTTCCGGCCCGCTGGTCATCGCGGAAGGTATGCGCGACAGCCATATGTTCGACGTGGTGTCCGTATCGAGCAAGAACCTGATTGGCGAAATATTGGAAATACATGAAGACAGGGCATCCATTCAGGTTTACGAGGAAACCTCGGGCCTGGGGCCGGGTGAGCCTGTGGTCTCCACTATGGCCCCCTTGAGCGTTGAGCTGGGACCGGGCCTTATTGAAAATATGTTCGACGGAATACAAAGACCGTTGGAAGCCATGCGGGAAGCTATCGGAAACTCAATATCAAGGGGAGTCCGGGTTCCTTCCCTTAATCGGGAAAAGAAATGGCACTTTGTTCCTTCGGTAAAGCCGGGAGACAGGGTGGAGGCCGGTGATTTTATCGGAACGGTTAAGGAAAACGCCGTGTTTACCCACAGAATTATGGTTCCCTACGGGCTTTCAGGGGTGATTGAAGCCGTTACCGAGGGGGAATACACCGTTCTCGAAAACATTGCTGTTCTTAAAAATGAGAAGGATGGCAGCAGCGTTCCTCTCACACTGATGCAAAAGTGGCCTGTGCGCAAGGAGCGTCCCTATAAGGAAAAGCTTTCTCCCGATGAACCCATGGTAACCGGCCAACGTACAATTGATACACTGTTTCCTATTGCCATGGGAGGCGTTGCGGCTATTCCCGGTCCCTTTGGAAGCGGAAAAACAGTGGTTCAGCACCAGCTTGCCAAATGGGCTTCCGTGGATTTGGTCGTTTACATCGGCTGCGGCGAGCGCGGCAACGAAATGACCGATGTTCTTATGGAATTCCCCGAGCTTAAGGATCCGAAAACCGGTGAATCCCTTATGAAGCGTACGGTGCTTATCGCCAATACCTCCGACATGCCTGTTGCGGCGCGGGAAGCGTCCATTTACACCGGTATTACCATTGCGGAATACTTCCGCGACATGGGCTATACCGTGGCGCTTATGGCCGATTCCACCTCACGCTGGGCCGAAGCACTCCGCGAAATGTCCGGCCGCCTTGAGGAAATGCCCGGTGAAGAAGGCTATCCCGCTTATCTTTCCTCCCGTCTGGCTCAGTTCTACGAGCGCGCCGGCAAGGTTAAAACTCTTGGTTCCGGTGACCGGGTAGGCGCACTGAGTGCCATCGGAGCAGTTTCACCTCCCGGCGGAGATATCTCAGAGCCTGTCTCCCAGGCCACTTTGCGTATTGTTAAGGTGTTTTGGGGCTTGGATTACAACCTGTCCTACCGCCGCCACTTCCCGGCTATTAACTGGATTTCAAGCTATTCCCTTTATTCCGACAGGCTGGGCTCCTGGTACAAAAACAATGTCTCCAGGGATTGGGTGAAATATAGAACGGACATGATGCGTATTCTTCAGGAGGAATCGGAGCTGGACGAAATTGTAAAGCTCGTCGGTGTTGAGGCCCTTTCGCCCCAGGATCGTGTTACCTTGGAGGCCGCGCGCTCCATTCGCGAGGACTTCCTTCAGCAGGATGCCTTCAACGAGGTGGATACCTACAGCACCCTCTCCAAGCAGTTCAGGATGCTGAAGCTTATTCTGTCCTTTTATTACAAGGGCCAGGATGCTATTAAAAAAGGCGTCTCCATCAGTAAGCTTTTCTCTGTGCCTGTAAGAGAACGGATGGGCCGTTCCAAATTTGTTCCCGAGGATGAGGTTAACGCGGCTTACGATAAAATGGAAGCCGATTTGGAGGCTCAAATTGAGGCTCTGCTCTCCGGGGATGAGGAATAAGCATGTTGATTAAAATCAACAGAAAGGAATGAAATTCGGTATGTTGAAGGAATATCGTTCGATTGCCGAGGTTGCAGGCCCGTTGATGCTCGTCAGAAACGTGGAGGGTGTAACCTATAACGAGTTGGGTGAAATCGAGCTGTACAACGGCGAAATCCGTCGCTGCAAGGTTCTTGAGGTAGACGGGAATAATGCTCTTGTTCAGCTTTTCGAAAACTCGGTTGGCATCAACCTGTCAAACAGCAAGGTACGCTTTCTGGGCCACAGCCTGGAGCTCGGCGTATCTCCCGATATGCTTGGCCGCGTCTTTAACGGCCTTGGTAACCCAAAGGACGGAGGCCCGGCCATTATACCCGATAAAAGGCTGGATATCAACGGCCTTCCCATGAATCCCTCCGCCAGAGATTATCCGGCAGAATTCATACAGACAGGGGTTTCGGCCATTGACGGCCTCAATACTCTGGTTCGCGGTCAGAAGCTGCCCATATTCTCAGGTTCAGGTTTGCCCCACGCAGAGCTTGCGGCTCAGATTGCCCGTCAGGCCAAGGTTCCCGGCAAGGACAGTAACTTTGCCGTTGTGTTTGCCGCTGTAGGTATTACCTTTGAAGAAGCGGACTTCTTTGTTAGTGAGTTTCGAAAAACCGGAGCTATCGACCGCGCCGTGCTTTTCATGAATTTGGCCAATGATCCTGCCGTTGAACGTATCGCAACGCCAAGAATGGCGCTGACTGCGGCAGAATATCTGGCCTTTGAAAAGGATATGCACGTGCTGGTAATTATAACTGACATTACCAATTACGCGGAAGCCCTCCGTGAAGTTTCCGCAGCCCGAAAGGAAGTTCCGGGCCGCCGAGGCTATCCGGGCTACCTGTACACGGACCTGGCCTCGCTGTATGAGAGAGCGGGAAAAATTAAGGGCAAGGACGGCTCCATTACCTTAATACCTATTTTGACCATGCCCGAGGATGATAAAACCCATCCTATACCCGATCTTACGGGTTACATTACGGAAGGGCAGATAATCTTAAGCCGTGATCTTTATAAAAAAGGGCTTACTCCTCCCATCGATGTACTACCCTCCCTGTCGCGTTTAAAGGATAAGGGCATCGGTAAGGGCAAAACCCGGGAAGACCACGCCAATACCATGAATCAGCTTTTTGCGGCGTATGCACGAGGCAAGGAGTGCAAGGAGCTGGCCTCCATTCTGGGCGATGCTGCCTTGACGGATGTGGATAAGCTCTATGCCAAGTTCTCCGATGCCTTCGAGCAGGAGTATGTATCTCAGGGCTATAATACCGACAGAACCATTGCCGATACGCTGAGAACCGGTTGGAAGCTTCTTTCCATCCTGCCCGTAGCGGAGCTTAAACGAATTAAAATGGAGTTCATCGAGGCTTACCACCCGGAGTACAACACCAAGGAAGCGGACGAATTTTATCCCTGACCGGCAAGGAGTGTGAACCATGGCAAGATTGAATGTCAATCCGACCCGTATGGTGCTGACAAGTCTCAAAAAACGGTTAAAAACAGCAAGACGCGGACACAAGCTTCTTAAGGACAAACGTGATGAGCTGATGAAGCGTTTTTTGGAGGTTGTCCGTGAAAATAAGACGGAGCGTGAGCTGGTGGAGCAGAAAATGATGTCTGTGCACTCCCGGTTTGTCTTCGCCAAGGCCCTTATGAGTCAGGAAGGACTGGAAGAGGCTCTTTTGTACCCCAAGCGCAAGGTAGCCCTTGAAACCTCCACACGGAACATTATGAGCGTGGATGTGCCTGTGCTTAAGTTTACCACCCCGGATGACGGAGACGGCGATATTTTCCCTTATGGCTTTGCCACCACCTCCGGCGAGCTGGACGAGGCTATTTTAGTGCTTTCGGATCTGTTGCCCCATCTTCTGAAGCTGGCGGAGCTTGAAAAATCTGCCCAGCTCATGGCCGACGAAATTGAGAAGACCCGGCGCAGGGTTAATGCTCTGGAATATGTTATGATTCCAAATCTTCAGGAGACAATTAAGTATATTGTCATGAAGCTGGATGAAAACGAGCGTGGTAACCTGACGCGTCTTATGAAGGTGAAGGACATGATGCTGGAGCAGGCCCGGAAAGCTGAGAATAAGACACAATAAGGTCTTTAGGACTTTTAAGATGAAGTAAGGAAGCGGTATATTCATAAATTGACCGAGATGTTACCGGGAAGAGGATAATAAAGGCAGGTATGAAGCGGCAGTCCGTGAACCCATAACGGACTGCCGCTTGTTCTTAATTCACCTGGGCAGAGTTGACCATGTGTGCCTTGCCTGCCTGTGGCCACTTTGTAGTTAAAGCAAATAGATTTAATTATTCTTAATTCTCGGAAGGCGAAAAGGAAATAGAAATAATAGAAATACACGAGAATTATATAAATTGTCGCCGAAAAGAACTGCTTATAAAATTTTTGTCTGTTAATGCGCATTGAGAGGATGAATGGTCTTATGTGTATAATCAACAGTATTAATGAAGTACTAGCACCCCATTTAAAAGAGGATGGATTTTCAGGTGTGATTTTAATAAAAACGGAAGATCGAACGCTCTTTTCCCGTGCCTGCGGATGGGCACACCGTGGGTTCAAAGTGGCCAATACCCCGGTTACCCGCTTTGATACTGCTTCCATTACCAAATTGTTTACTTCTGTAGCCATTCTTCAGTTGGCAGATAAGGGCCTTTTAAAGCTGGAGGATAAAATAACAGCCTATCTGGAGCTGAAGGATACAGCCATTTCCCCGGAGGTAACCCTTTATCAGCTTCTTACCCATACCTCCGGCATCGGCGATGATGCGGATGAAGAGGATGGGGAGGATTATGAAGAGCTATGGAAAAGCCGTCCCAACTACATGGTGAGGGAAACGGAGGATTTGCTGCCCCAATTTATGCATAAACCGGCCAAATTTGCTCCGGGAGAGGGCTGCCGATATAATAACGCTGCCTACATTCTGCTGGGGCTTGCAGTGGAAAAGGCCACGGGCATCAAATACAGGGATTATGTAAGACGCAACGTTTTCGATAAGGCAGGGATGAAGGCTACTGAATTCGTCAGTATGGACGGTATTCACCCTCTTGCGGCGGAGGGCTATAAACGGGTGGTGGGGGAAGGCCGCCAGGGTGTTGTTTACAGAAAAAACATTTATTCCTACCCGCCTGTAGGTTCTCCCGACGGAGGGGCCTTCACCACTGCCGAAGATCTGGATCGTTTTATTCGTGCCATTAAAGCAGGAGTGCTTCTATCGGAAAAGTCCACCCGTGAAATCATGGCGCCAAAGGCGCTGTACCGGAGCCTTGAGGACCGTGACGTAAAAATGGGTTATGGCTTCGAATTTATTACAAATAAGGAAAATAAGGTCCTGAGAATTCAAAAGGACGGCTGCAACCCTGGTGTAGCCTGCTTTTTTGCTTACTATCCCCATAATGATTTGACCCTTTCCCTGCTTTCCAATGTGGATTGGGATGTATGGAAAATGGCAAGAGAGCTGCATCCCCTTCTCCTAAGCGAGGAGCCCCTTTTAGCATGACGTCAGGAGTTTGAAAGCTATTTCCATCCGTTCTTGATATCTTTGCCAAAAGCGGGTAAAATGATAGTGCCCTAAAAGGACACAAAGAGCTCAAGGGGCCTTTGCATGAGTCGAACCGTGAGTAAAACCAGGGAATGATGACCTGTAAGGATAAAAAATATAAATACCGGAGGTACACCGCATTGTCTAAGCCGGTTGTTGCCGTGGTCGGAAGACCCAATGTCGGCAAATCCACTTTTTTTAATTATCTGGCCGGACGCCGAATATCCATTATTGAAGATACGCCCGGAGTAACTCGTGATCGTATTTATGCTGAGAGCGAGTGGAGGGGAAAAAACTTTACCCTTATTGATACAGGGGGAATTGAAGCTCATTCCGACGACTATATCAAGCAGCAGATGGTGAGGCAGGCCCAAATCGCCATTGATACCGCTGATGTTATTATTCTTATGGTGGATGTCCGAACCGGGCTGACAGCAGCTGACGAGGACGTGGCTGTGCTCTTGAGAAAATCTGCCAAGCCGGTGGTGGTTGCTGTCAACAAGGTGGACAGCATTGGCGCGCCTCCTCCCGAGGTGTATGAATTTTATAATCTGGGAATGGGTGAGGTCTTTCCCGTTTCTTCAATTCATGGTTTGGGAATGGGCGAGCTGCTTGACGAAATTTATAATCACTTTCCGGAGGAAAGCAATTTAATAGAGGATGACGACTGCATTAAGGTGGCGGTTATCGGAAAGCCGAACGCAGGAAAATCCTCTCTTATTAACTATATCCTGGGGGAAGAACGGGTTATTGTCAGCGATGTACCCGGAACAACACGGGATGCCATTGATACCTATGTGGAAATCAAGGGCAAAAAATACATGTTTATTGATACTGCAGGAATCCGAAGAAAAAGCAAGGTTGACGAGGAGATTGAAAAGTACAGTGTTATCCGCTCTTGGTCGGCTGTGGACAGAGCAGACGTCTGCATCCTTATGGTGGATGCCAAGGACGGCGTAACGGAGCAGGATACAAAAATTGCCGGATACGCCCACGAACAGGGGAAGGCCTCCATTATAGCAGTAAATAAATGGGATATAGTGGAAAAGGAAACGGGGACTCTTGAACACTACCGCAAGGAAGTCATCAAAGCGCTGGAATTTATGAGCTATGCGCCTGTGGTCTTTATTTCCGCTAAGACTGGCCAGCGTGTGGAGCGTGTTTATGAGCTTATCGAATATGTTAACAACCAGGCAGCCTTTCGTATTCAGACGGGTGTGCTCAACGATGTGCTCAATGAAGCCATTGCCATGGTTCAGCCTCCCTCAGACAAGGGTAAGCGCCTTAAGGTATATTATATGACACAGACAAGTGTGAAGCCTCCAAGCTTTGTGCTCTTTGTCAATAACGCCGATCTGATGCATTACTCCTATGAACGCTATTTAATGAATCACCTGCGCAAGAATTTTGGCTTTGAAGGCACACCGCTTCGCTTTACCATCAAGGAAAAGGGCGATAAATAGCTTCCTTTATTTTATTTTAAGCCGAACCCAGCATTCAGCAAACTAAAGAAGTTTTACGGGATTGAGGAAAGGGCGGTCTGCCATGGTTCTGAAATTAATACTTTGCGCTGTCATAGGCTATCTTTTAGGCAGCATCAATACATCCCTTGTTGTGGGAAAGCTCTTCTTTAAGAAGGATGTACGGGATTTCGGCAGTGGAAATGCCGGAGCGACCAATACCCTCAGAACCCTGGGAAAGGGAGCTGCCGCCGTGGTGGTTTTGGGAGACGCCCTGAAAGGGGCCCTGGCCTGTCTCATTGGCTTTTACTTAGGCGGTGCCTACGAACCTGGCGTATACCTGGGAATGTATCTGGCGGGAGCGGGATCCGTTGTAGGGCATAACTGGCCGGTTTTCTTCGGCTTTAAAGGCGGGAAGGGCGTTATGACTACCTTTGCCGTAGTTCTGGTATTTCATCCCCTGGGGGCGCTTTTAAGCCTGGCTGTGTTTATTCTCATCGTGGCGGCAACCCGGTATGTGTCCCTTGGCTCCATTCTTGCTTCCGTGCTGTTTCCAGTATGGACCCTGGCTCTTGGAGCATCACCCTTCTTGGTCCTGTTTGGCGGAGGGTTGGCACTGCTTATTGTCATCCGTCACCTGCCCAATATTCAGAGGCTCATAAAAAAAGAGGAAAAGAAGCTCAGCTTCAAGAAAAAGTGAAAGGATTAGTTTAATGTCAGTCGTTTCCATTATAGGTGCAGGCAGCTGGGGAATCGCCCTTGGCTGCCTTCTCAATCATAAAGGCCATGAAGTTCGCATCTGGTCCCGATCCTCCTGTGAGGCGGACAAGCTCAATAAGGAAAGGGAGAATAAGGATAAGCTTCCGGGTGTAAGCATTCCGGAGGGCGTATGGTTTACCTCCGACTTGGCGCTATGCCTTCAAGGCCATGACTTTATTGTACTTGCGGTTCCGTCCCAGACCATAAGATTAAATGCAAAGGCCATGAAGCCTTTTATAGTAAAGGATTCTATTGTAGTAAGCTGCAGCAAGGGCCTGGAGGAGGGCAGCGGCCTTCGTTTAAGCCAGGTCATTGAAGAGGAGCTGCCTCAGGTTAAAACTGTGGCTCTTTACGGTCCCAGTCATGCGGAGGAAGTCGCGGCAGGAATTCCCACAACGGTGGTTTCCTGCTCGCCGGATCAGGAAGCAGCCATGGCGGTACAGGATTTATTTATGTCTCCCGCCTTTCGTGTCTATACCTCGTCCGATCTCATCGGAGCTGAAATTGGCGGTGCAATGAAAAATGTTATCGCCCTTTGCGCAGGCCTGTGCGACGGACTGGGTTACGGCGACAACAGCAAGGCCGCGCTTATGACCAGGGGCCTTACGGAAATAGCCAGGCTGGGAACGGCTATGGGGGCTAATGCCAAGACCTTCTCCGGACTTACGGGAATAGGGGATCTTATAGTTACCTGTACCAGCCGTCACAGCCGAAACTGGCGTGCGGGTTATCTTATAGGTCAGGGGAAAACCCTTGCCGAAGCCCAGGCGGAAATCAAGATGGTGGTGGAAGGGCTGTCAGCTGTTCGCGCTGCCCGGGATATTGCCTCAAAGAATAATGTAAGCATGCCCATCGCCCAGGAAGCCTACCGTATTCTTTATGAGGGCAAGGATTTAAAAACAGCGGTATTCGATCTTATGACACGAAGCCGAAAGCATGAAACAGAGGACACGGGCTGGTAACCGGTGTCCTCTGTTTCATGTCCTGTCACGGTATTTTTTTATTAATAGGGCGTAGAGCGTAATCCATTTATTGCTGTTGCCGGGCTTTCCAATTTTATGATTGGGTTTGGAAAGCGCTTTATCAAGGAGATATTTACCCTCCGAATCCTTTTTGCTTTCAAGCACGCTTAAGGCTTTATCACATTCCGGCCGATTTCCTTCACCAAGAACTGCCAGGGCATAAAGAATCATCTGAAGGCCCAGCTTTATCGGATCCAGAGGATAAAAGGTTCCGGCCATTTCGGGCACAACAAACCTTTCAGGGTTGTCATGCCGGTAAAGCACCTGCCGGTTCAGGTAATAGCCGGTAAGGCTATCCTTCCGGGGAAGGTCTTCTCCGTTTTTGTAAAGCTCCGCTGCCAGAAGCAGGTAGCTGGCGGTCAGACGATAGCGCAGCGTCCTCAAGAAGCCAGTTTAATGCTTGTTCCATTGTCAATCAACCTCCTGATTGACATCATACACCTGGGATGTGACAACAGCTTGTCTAGTTTTCCTTTTCCACGGAAACCTTGCTGTGCTTTTCGCTTTCAACCAAACATACCAGTGCGCTTTCGAGCCTGCGATCCTTAATCTTTGTCACTTTTATAATCAT
>JAFADM010000364.1 GCA_023424865.1 Bacillota bacterium
TAAGGCACTTTCTGGAAAGGAGGTGCCTTATCCCATGGCTTTTGATAAAATAGAAAAAGGAAACCTGGACGAGCCCCTTATTCTTTCCGCCCGTCCTGTATTGGAAGCTTTGATCCGGGGAAAGGCCTCCGGCGCTTCCGTAGAAAGCCTGGCTCTGGGGTTTCACAAAGCCTTGTGGGAAGGAATAGGCGAGATACTCCTCCTTCTGAGGGAAAAAACAGGGGTTGGGGATGTGGCTCTTAGCGGGGGTGTTTTTCAAAACCGGCTGCTTCTGGAATCCTGCAAGGAGGATTTGGAAGGAAGGGGCTTTTCGGTTTATTTAAATCGCGAGGTTCCGGCCAATGATTCCGGCTTGTGCCTCGGCCAGGCCTATCTTGGTTTTAAATTGGAAGAGGAGGCTAGGAGAGCCTATGTGTGTGGCAGTACCGGGGAAAATTATAAGCATCAATGATAATACGGCAAAGGTCGATTTTAAGGGGAACCGCATCGATGTCAGCCTGGGCCTTGTAAATGCACAGGTGGGCGACTATGTGCTGGTTCATGCAGGCTGTGCCATTGAGGTCATGAAAAAGGACAGCGCGTTGGAACTGATGGATCTTTTGAACGAGCTGGAGGAACTGTACGATGAAAACCGTTGAGGAGCTTCTTCTTGCCCTTAAGCAGTATAAGGGAAAGCCTGTGACCCTCATGGAGGTGTGCGGCACCCATACCGGGGCCATAAGAAAAAGCGGGATAAGGGATCATCTTCCTCCTTCCATTCGTCTGGTTTCCGGGCCGGGCTGTCCGGTGTGTGTTACACCGGGAAGCCTTATTGATGAAAGCGCCAGGCTGTCCCGTCAAACGAATGTGGAGCTTGTTACCTTCGGAGACATGATGAAGGTGCCGGGGGTGAGGACCAACCTTTATGAAGCCCGTGCTCTGGGAGGACGTATCCGGGTCATTTATTCCCCCTTAAGCCTTATTGAGACGGCTCTTAAGAATCCCGATACTCTTTACGTGCTTGTGGCGGTGGGATTTGAAACCACAGCGCCCATTTATGGCCTTTTATTGGAGCAGGCGCTTTTAAAGGGCCTTTCCAATCTGCGCCTTTTAATGAGTGTAAAAACCATTCTTCCTGCCATGGCGCTCATACTCCAAAAAGGAGGCGTGGACGGCTTTATTTGTCCCGGCCATGTAACGGCGGTTACGGGTACGGAGATTTATCGGCCTCTGGCACAAAGGTACGGCTGCCCTTTCGTGGTTGCCGGCTTTGAAACAGGTCAGATTCTGGCGGCTATTTACGAACTGGTTCACCTTTTGGAGGAAAACAGGGGTGAGGTACGTAATTTTTACCCTGCCGTAGTGCGGCAGGAGGGCAATGAAAAAGCCCGGGAGCTTATGAACCGGTATTTTGAGCCCTATGATGCCGTCTGGAGGGGAATCGGGGTCATACCCGACTCCGGCCTGCGCCTTAAAAAGGAGTACAGGGCCTTTGATGCTCTGGAGGAGGGCTTCCGGGAGGACAAAGAGCCCTTGCCCAAGGGCTGCTGCTGTACCCAGGTGATTACCGGAGAGCTTTTGCCTGATAAGTGCCCCTGTTTTGGAAAAAGATGTACACCGGATAACCCTTTAGGCCCATGTATGGTGTCGTCGGAAGGGGCTTGCGGGGTATGGTATCTTACAGGAGTTTAAGGGAAGGGAAGTGCTGCTATGCGTATTAATTTGTCCCACGGAAGCGGTGGGAAGGCTACAAGCAATTTAATACAGGATGTTTTTGCTAAGCGGCTTGGAAATACGATACTCAACCGGCAGGAGGATGCGGCGGTTCTGGATGCCGAGGATCTTCCTGCTCCCGGCGGAAAACTGGCTTTTTCTACCGACTCCTTTGTAGTAACGCCTCTCTTTTTTGAGGGTGGAGACATAGGAAGGCTGGCGGTTTGCGGTACGGTGAACGATCTTTTATGTATGGGTGCGAGGCCCCTTTGCCTGAGTGCGGGGTTTATACTGGAAGAAGGGCTTTTATTTGAAGACCTTGAAAAAATCGTGATTTCCATGGCTGCCATGCTGGAAGAATCGGGAACCCGGCTGGCGGCGGCCGATACCAAGGTGGTTGAGGGCCGGGGAGGCCTTTACATCAACACCTCGGGAATAGGGGTTGTTGCGCCGGGAACCCAGGTGGGAGCCGACCGGATGAAGCCCGGTGATAAAATTATACTGTCTGGAACCCTGGGAGACCATCATGCCGCTATTTTAAGCCGGCGTATGGAAATAGAGAATAACATTCAAAGCGATGCGGCACCCTTAAACAGCCTGGTGCTTCCTTTGCTGGAAGCGGGCTTAGGGGTTCACGCCATGAGAGATGTTACCCGTGGCGGTCTGGCTACGGTGCTAAACGAGCTGGCTGTCTCCTCCGGCGTATCTCTGCGCCTTTATAGCCAATGCCTGCCGGTAAGTGAAAGCGTCAAAGCGCTATGTGATATTTTGGGTCTGGATCCTCTCTATATGGGAAACGAAGGCAAGCTGGCCATTGTAGTGGATAAGGCCGATGCCGGCGAAGCGCTGAGGCTGATACAAAAATCCCCTTATGGCCTTCATGGTGCTCTTGTAGGGGAGGTAACCCAAGGTTCGGGTGTTTACCTTTCCACTGAGACAGGGAGTCTTCGCAGTCTGCCTGTGCTTTATGGCGAGGGCTTGCCCCGGATATGCTGAAAAGGGAAACGACGAAAACAGCCTACAACACCTCAAGCTCGAAATTTCGGTAAACGAAGGAGGTCATGGGCAGGGGCTCCAGGACTTCGTAGATCCGGTCCTTAATTTCTACCCTCACTCTGGGATAGCAATGACTGAGGGCCAAAACAGCGCCCTCTCCGGGGGTTTTAAGAAATTCCTCAAGGCTCTTATGACGAAATTCCAGTACCTTTATGTTTTCCTGAACCTTGGCAATTTGAGACATAACCAGATCCGGGCCCTTATCCGGGGTTGAGCCCCCTGCATTGCTGCTGCTGTAGCGCTTTTTCAAAGTGGGCAAAAGAAGCCTTAAATCCTTAAGCCGGTGGGAGATATCTTCCATTTCGGCAAGGAAAGCCTCACGGTCAAAACCCCGTATGCGTATCACAGTCCGATTCTCCGTACGGCTGCCGATATCATGGGCCGAGGCCCTAATGTCCAAATCCGCAA
>JAFADM010000577.1 GCA_023424865.1 Bacillota bacterium
CGGTAACCTCCTGCTCCAGCCGGCCCTCCCGGCAGTGATTGACATTGAACATAGCCACCTCCGCCTGGAAGCGGGACTCGCAGCTATCCATGTGAAAATCGTTGTACATGAGGCGAATGCCGGGAAACACGGTGAAGGAGCTCATCAAGCCTTCACCGGTTTCATTTTTGGCCTGTATGATCTGGCAACCCTCGTCCTCTGCCAGGATGGTTACAAGGGTTCCGTCAAACAGCTGTTTACTCAAAGAAGTCATCTTTTCCATGGGAACCTCCCGAATGTGTCCTGTCAAAAAAAGCAAGCATCCGTTCCATACCCTTTCCGGTTAAGGGGTATTGCTCCCTGACGCGGCCCTTCTCCAAATGAAGAGCCCATGTGCAGCACCCTGCAAGAAACTCAGGATCATGGCTAATGATGAGGATGGTTTTGCCCATTTCACGGAGATTTTGAACAGTGGCGGAAACCTTCAGCATATGCTGCCTGTCAAGGCCGCTGGTGGGTTCGTCCAGCACCAGAATAGGGCGATGGGATACCACGGCTCCGGCTATGGCAACCCGCTGCTTCTGCCCTCCGGAAAGGGACATGGGATGGCGGTTTATAAACCCCTCAAGATTCATCTGGCCCAGGGCCTCCTTCGCCGTTATTTCGTCCCCTTGGGGAGTGCTCAGCAAAACCTCCTGCAACACGCTTTCTGTGAACAGCTGGTGGTTTACGTCCTGCATGACCATGTAGGCGTATTTGCCGCAGGCTTTCATGGAAAGCCGCTTCCCGTTGAGCAGCACCTGGCCTGTACACCTTTTGACAAGTCCGCAAAGGCCTTTGGCAAAGGTGGATTTTCCTGCGCCGTTGGGGCCGATAAGGCCAATGATTTCACCCCTGGGAAGGTCCAAATTATCAATTTCCAGAGCGGGGCAGGACTTCCGGTAGTGAAAGCTTAAGTTACTGAAACGTATCCAATCCGAAGGCTCACTCTCTTTTCTACAGGGTATCATAAATTGAGACGATGAGAAAGCTCTTAAGCCCATAGTTGCCAGTTCTTTAGGAGGAAGACTCCTTAATTGGGAAGGAGTGAGAATTTGTGTCAGAACGCCGTCCTTCAAATAGTAAATCCTATCCACGATTTCCATAAGAAAATTCAGACGGTGCTCGGCGATTACAAGGGTTTTTCCCTCCTTCTTCCACAGGCAAAGCTGTTTTTTCAAGCTTTCCATGGCATCGGTATCCAGGTTGGAGGTGGGCTCGTCCAGCACAAGGATGGACGGATCGGCTACGGAAACCGACGCGCAGGCTATTTTTTGCTTTTCGCCGCCTGAAAGCTCAAAGAGGTTACGGTTTAAAAGCCCGGTTAGGTCCATCTGCCTTGTAACGGTTTTAATGCGGGAGAGAATCCATTCCCTGGGAAGCCCCCTGTTTTCACTGCCAAAGGCCAGCTCGCTTGTTGTATTTACCGTATAAAACTGGGAGCGGGGATTTTGAAAAACAGAGCCCACCAGCTCCGCTGTCTCATAAAGGGGCAGATCAGCTACGGGTCTATTATTAATCAGAACCCGCCCGTCCAACTTTCCTGGGAAAAACTGGGGGATAAGTCCGTTGATAAGCCTTGTCAGAGTGGATTTGCCGCAGCCTGATTCACCGCAGAAAAGGACGGCTTCACCCGGTTTAATCCGAAGTGAAATGTCCTTAAGGCTTCCCGTCTCCTCGCTGTTTTCATAGGAAAAGGAAACATGCTCAAGTACAATCATCGGATACCTCCAAAGGAGTCTGCCGCAAAAACGGCCCACGCAGCTATTGCCGGAAGTGAGAGAACCACGTCGTGCCACCTCAAGCCAACCTCGCACAGGCTCGTACGCTTTCGGGGAGAGCCCAGCCCCCGGGTAAGGGCGGATTGGGTTAATTCCTCTCCTATTTTAACAACGGAAACCATAAGGGGAACCAGGCAGTATTCCAATGCGGCCACGGGATTTTTCAATGTCCCCAGAGGCGTTATGCCGCGCATGCGCATGGCCCATCCAATGGCCTCCGCTTCCTCCCGGACTGTGGGGAAAAAGCGGAAAATAACAGAAAAGGTGATGATGACGCTTTGGGGCAAACGAAGGCGCTCCATGGCGGCAATAAAGGCTCCTACCTCGGTGGTGGCCATAAGGATATAGCCCATGAACATGCCGGGCATCATATGGGAAACAAGGCCCACCGCACCATTTACAAGATAAAAGGCCGCGCCGTGGAGGTGGGGGACTATAAGAAAACGGCAGGCCAGGGAAGCCAGGATTAAGGCGGCATATTTAAGGGCGGCGGGGGTCTTTCCGGCCCACAGCATTAAAAGGAGGGGGAGGCTGCTTAAGAAAAGCCGGTTGTAAAGCATGGGGCCCTGGGTGCCGCCGCTTATGAGAATACAGCTTACCGTGACGGTAAGAAAGAGGCCGGTTCTTGGATCCAGAAGAAAAGGCCTCGTAGTGAAAGCGATTTCCTGCTGCGGTTCCCGGCTCATGCAATACCTGCTTTTTCAAAATGCTTCCGAAGAACCTTTTTACCCAGAATACCGCCCAAAAAGCCCCCCGCCAGGGTAACCGCCAGACCCACCCAAAGCATCCAGCCCGGCATAAGATTCATTAGCGCGGAAACATACTCCTCGCCGTAGGCGGACTTTATGGAATCCATATAGGCCTGATTGGAAACAAGAAAGATATTGACGGTAAAGCCCATTGTCCAGAGGCAGAACACACTGTATGCGCCTATTGCGTGTTTGCTCCCCCCATAGCCGCCGGATTTCAGAATAATATCCGCCACAATGCCAAAGATTACCGCGGTAAGGAATGGATAAATACCGCTTCCGATAAGCAGGGTTAAAATACCGCAGACCAGGCCGAAAAGCGTTACCATACCGAATTTTTTTACCCGGGTAAGAAACAGCATATAGGGAATACCGCCCGTAATACCCGTAAAAAGCGTTAAAACCACAATGAGCACAGGTATGTAGCCCAGCATCATAGTGGCGAAAAAGACCACATAGTAGACGGCTGCGAAGAGTCCCACGGCAATAAAGTCTTTAACCTGAAGCTTATTATTTATCTTGCTTTCTATCTTGTTTTCCATGTTGGCTATTCCTCCTTAACGGATTTAATAAATAATTTAGTTAGATTAACCTAACTAAATTATCATAGCAAACACGAAAGCGTCATTCTTGTCTGATCGGTTCGTATTTATCCAATCGGACAAGAAAATAGGTTAAAACGAATTAGAAAATGAAATTTGAAACGAATTCAAAATGAATTTTTAGGATTATATAGAAGCACCACATAGGTACCTAGCCTTCGGTGCGCTTCTCCATGAAAAAACGCCTTAAAAGCTCCCGACAGGGCTCTTCCATAATGCCATCGTACAGGATGGGAGTATGATTGAAAAGCCCGGGGGACATAAGCTGGACCACCGAACCGCAGCAGCCTGCCTTTTCGTCCCAGGCCCCGAAATATACGCTCTTTAGCCGGGCGTTGACAATGGCTCCGGCGCACATGGGACAGGGCTCCAGAGTGACATAAAGATCACAGTCGGAAAGACGCCAGGAGGAAAGCACACGGCAGGCCTCCTGAATGGCCAGCACCTCGGCGTGGGCAATGGCGC
Source organism: Bacillota bacterium (assembly GCA_023424865.1). Next base: position 3,616 of record JAFADM010000577.1, read on the forward strand.
TCCCCTGGGTTTCACGCAGATTATGGGCCCGGGCAATGATTTTATTATCCCTTACGATGACGGCCCCAACAGGGATTTCATTCTTGTCAAAGGCCAGCTGAGCCTCCTTGAGAGCCTCGGCCATATAAGGATTTATAAGTGAACCTCCGCCTTTATCCAAACCGCATCTCCTCTTTGCTTTCCTAATGCGCACAGTTCTATGAAACAGATATGTGCACAGATCCATTATACAGGCATGCGCACAGATCCATTATACAGGCTTTAGCCATTTTAGAAAACGAGTGAAAGGCTTGACCTCATTCTGGTATATAAAGGTCAAAGGCGCTGTAGAGTAACGTTTATGCCGGACACTTGTCAAAGCTCCTGCGTTTACCGGGAAATAGAAACCTTCATGAATGGAAAACGGCCTGTCTACATAGAATGAACCATGATAGGAAGAGATTTGTTTAAAAGAAGCCGTAAAGGCTATAAAAGTTATTTGAATAAGTTTGGCACGAGCCATGGGCTTTATTCCACCAGGAGAAGCTCAGGCGG
>JAFADM010000578.1 GCA_023424865.1 Bacillota bacterium
CTTGAGGCGAGGGCGTTTTTTCACTCATTACCTGGGACATACGCTCTTCTCCTCCTCCCAGATAAGCTTTGCCAGCGGAAACGGCTCCAGCACCCGGTCCAGAATGCCCTGGACACAGGCAATTAAAACTCCGTAGTTGATAATGGGAATGCCAAAGCTTTTAGCGGTTTCAATACGGTTCACCATTTCGGTACGGCCCAGCATGCAGGCGCCGCAATGGACGATAAGGGCATATTGGCTCACATCCTGTCCGTAAGTGCTTCCGCTGACATGGTGGAAGGTAAGCTCCTTACCCGTCATCTCCCTAAGCCAGCGGGGGATTTTTACCCGGCCGATGTCATCGGACTGCTGGTGATGGGTACAGGCCTCGGCCACCAGAATTTTGTCCCCGTCCTTCAGGCGGCTTAAGCTGCTTGCCCCTCGTACCAGCTCCTCCAAATCCCCTTTGAAACGGGCAAACAAAATGGAGAAGGAGGTAAGAAGAATATCCTCGGGCGTGTCGGCGGCCACTTTTAAGAAGACCTGGGAGTCGGTGACAACCATTTTGGGCTTCTCACTTAAGAGCGACAGGGTGCGGCGAAGCTCATGCTCCTTTGTAATAACGCCGATGGCGTCACTTTCCAGAACATCCCGTATCACCTGCTGCTGTGGAAGGATAAGACGGCCCTTGGGTGCGGCTTTGTCAATGGGGGTAACCAATACCACAATGTCCCCCGGGCCAACCAGATCGCCAAGAATTTTAAACCTGTCCTCCTGGGAGGGCAAAGCCTGTGATATGGCTTTTTTCAGTGCATCCACTCCCTGCCCTGTTCTGGCTGAAACCACCAAAGGATTCTCGCCTTCCCAGGGCTTTGGACATTCCTTTGGATTATCAAGGCTGTCGGCTTTATTAAGTACCACAAGACAGGGAATTTTACGGCTTTTCAAGGTCATAAGCATTTCCAGATCCGTTTTTTCCGGAGGCAGGGACGCATCTGCTATATAAAGAGCCAAATCGGTTTTGGAAAGCACCTCCATGGTTTTGGCCACACGCAGGGCTCCCAGTTCTCCCGTGTCGTCTACCCCCGCGGTGTCTATAAGAACACAGGGGCCCAGGGGCAGAATTTCCATTGCTTTGTAAACCGGATCGGTGGTGGTTCCCTCCACCTCCGAAACGATGGCGGTTTCCTGGCCTGTAACGGCGTTTATGAGGCTGGATTTGCCGGCGTTGCGCCGGCCGAAAAAGGCAATATGGGGCCTTACGGCCTTAGGCGTTTGATTGAGTTCCAAAGAGTTTTCCTCCTCCATCCAATGCTTGGTTGGGCATTGCTTCATTTTTGGGATCTGTTTCTGTCAGGATTCTGTTGCCCGGAATGCCGGGGCTGGTGGTTTCGTTAAGACTGAAAAGCTTCTGGAGAAGCTCGTCTGAAAAAAGGTTTTCCTCTTCCACCACAGCCCGAAAGGGTTTGTTCCCGGCGGCTGCCTTCTTTGCCAAAAGAGAAGCCTTGTCATAGCCGATACGGGCAATGAGTCCTGCGGCCTGTGCCGTGGAATGCTCCAGATTCGTTACACAACGCTCCTCGTTCATGGCTATATTGCGAATACACTTTTCATTGAAGAGCTCCACGCCCTCGCAAAGCAAGTCCAGGGATTCCAAAAGGCTTTCGGCAATGAGGGGCATAAAGGCGTTGAGCTCCAGCTGTCCCAGGGAAGCCGCACCGGTAATGGCATTGTCGTTGGCAATAGCCTTCAGAGCAACCTGTGTCACCATTTCCGGAATAACGGGATTCACTTTTCCAGGCATAATGGAGGAACCGGCCTGAAGCTGGGGCAGCAGCACTTCGTTTAAACCGCCGGCGGGTCCTGAGCCCAGAAGCCTTAAATCACCGGCAATTTTAAGAAGATTCACGCATAGAGCCTTTAAAAGGCCCGACACCTCCACAAAAACATCGGCGTTCTGGGTAACATCCATGGCGGATTCGGCCCTGGAAAGCCCAAGCCCCGTCATACGGCGCAAATTGTCTGTAACACGGTAAATGTACTTTAAGGGAGCGTTAAGCCCCGTGCCGATGGCGGTTCCGCCGATATTTACCATGCGGAGCCGTTCCTCGGATTTATAGATGCGCCAGCGATCCCGGGCTATGGCCTGGGCATAGGCTCCGAAGCCCTGACCTGCTCGCATGGGCAGCGCATCCATCAGTTCTGTCCGACCCAGCCTGGGAATGGCGCTGAAGGCGATTTCCTTTTTTTGAAGCTCGTCCTGAAGATCCGCCAGGGCTTCGCTTAAATCCCTTATGAGGCGGATGGCCGCAATGCGAACGGCTGTAGGAAACACGTCATTGGTGGATTGGGACATGTTTACATCGTCCAGGGGATGCAGGATGCTGTAATCCCCTTTTTCACCGTCCAGAAGCTCAATGGCGCGATTAGCCACGCACTCATTGACATTCATATTGGTCGAGGTGCCCGCCCCGCCCTGAAGACTGCTTACCGGAAATTCTTCTTCATAGGGGCCTGACGGGTTAAGGCCGCTTAGAAAATCGTCGCAGGCTCTCATAATGGCCTCGGCTTTTTTCGGGGGTAACAGGCCGGCGTAGCTGTTGGCTTCGGCACAGGCTTTCTTGACAAGCAATAACTCCAGGATAATTTTTTTGTTGACGGAAGGTCCCGGCAGCTTGAAGTTTTCCATTGCCCTCAGGGTATGAATACCGTAATAGCGGTTTTTGGGAATGGCTTTTTCACCCAGGCTATCCTTTTCAATACGATAATCCATGACTTGCCTCCTTTCGGGAGTCCTGACTTCTTACGGCGCTTAGTCCTTTATTTCCTTTTTGGAAACGGAGGTTTTGGCTGTTACATGCTCCAAATTTCCCAGCTTGCCGGTTAAACTGTTAATTTCGTCCATCTCTCCTATAACCACCAGAGAAATAACAGCCATGTCCTGTTCTGGAAGTGGGATTCCCATACGGCCCTTTACAATTCCCTTAAAACTGGAAATGACCTGATTAAAGCTTTGCTGGCATAAATCGGGCTGTTCCAGAATGGCGCTTAATACGGCAACACGTTTCATTAGCAGGGACTCCTTTTCTGATTATTTGGCTCTTGGAGAAGAAATGAAAAACGATTTTACTTACACAAAGGGCTACCAACAAAAAAAGTCCTTCCTCAAAAGGAAAGACTTCGACAGCAAAGAAAGTGCCGTGGCACTTTTAATTACGCTATGGATCCCCCTCCTGAGAATCAGTTTTCACTTCTTCCAAAGGCTTCTTTATATGCATTTACAGTAATCCGGAGGAAATATTTTCGTACCGGACACGTTTTCCGCTTTGCTTTTTGCGCGTTGGTAAAGGCTTTCCTCGACCTTCCGCATTAAGCTCAGCATAACAGGAATACTACTTGTTAATATTATAACAATCTCGGTTTAGACTGTCAATGTGTCAACGGCTCATTTTTTCGCTTGTGTTTCCACAAAGGCTGTGGGAGTCATTCCCGTATAGCGCTTAAAAATCTGACTGAAATATTGGGGGTTGCGGCCGCAGCCAACCTGCTCCGCAACGGAATAAATTTTTTCTACCCCGTAATTTTTAAGAAGCTTTTTAGCCATCTCCATTCTCAGGCGGTTTAAATAAGAAGAGAATT
>JAFADM010000589.1 GCA_023424865.1 Bacillota bacterium
GGAAATTATTTTAATTTTGCGGAGGTGTTCTCTATTAGCAAGGATCATGTTCAGATCAATTCACAAATTCGGGACAAAGAGGTAAGGCTCATTGATTCGGATGGCGCAATGATTGGCATCGTTACAGCCAGAGAAGCTCAGCTCAAAGCTAACGAAAAAGAGCTGGATCTGGTTAAAATCTCGCCTAATGCAAATCCGCCCGTGTGTAAAATCATGGATTACGGCAAGTTCCTCTATGAACAAAACAAGCGGGAGAAAGAAGCCAAGAAAAAACAAACCATCATAGAAGTCAAGGAGCTCCGGCTTTCTGCGAAGATTGAAGAGCATGATTTCAGCTTTAAAGCGCGCAACGCCATGAAGTTCCTGGAGGAAGGCGACAAGGTTAAAATATCCATCCGCTTCAGAGGCCGTGAAATCAGCTATGCGGCAATTGGCCGCGAGGTTCTTGAAAAGTTTGCCGATACCGTTAAGGAATTCGGCAAGGTTGAAAAACCGCCCGTCATGGAAGGCAGAACACTGTCCATGATCTTGGTGCCCAATAAAAAATAATACTTTGAGGGAGGTTAAGCACCCATGCAGAAGCTTAAGACGCATAGTGGTTCCAAAAAGAGATTCAAGCTCACAGGAACCGGCAAGGTTAAAAGAACAAAATCCAATAAGAACCATATTTTGACCAAAAAGTCCACGAAGCGTAAAAGAGGTCTTCGTAAAGGCGCCATCGCCGATGATACCAACGCAGCAACCATTAAGAAGATGCTGCCCTACGCATAATGATTTGAGAGAGGTGTAAACAATGGCAAGAGTAAAAGGCGGTGTCCGCACACGCAAAAGACATAAGAAAATACTCAAGCTTGCCAAAGGCTATTTTGGCGCAAAAAGCAAGCTTTATAGAATTGCCAATCAGGCAGTAATGAAGTCCCTCAACTACGCATTCAGGGACAGAAAGGCTAAGAAGCGTGAGTTCAGAAGACTCTGGATTGCCCGTATCAATGCGGCTGCCCGCATTAACGGCATTTCCTACAGCAAGCTTATGAACGCGCTGAAGAAGGCCGGTATTACCCTTAACCGCAAAATTTTGGCCGACATGGCTGTAAATGATGCCCAGGGCTTTAAGGCACTGGTTGAAAAAGTGAGATAAGAAAATCACTGCTCCCTCTGTCAGGAAGGCTTACGGTTTCCCGTATCTTCTCCAGTCAGAGGGACTTTTCATATTTTTTTGTGTTCAGGAGTTTTGTAAATGGCCATAACCCGTATTACTTCCGCAGCTAATCCCATACTGAAAACGGTAAAAAGCCTTAAGGATAAAAAGGGGAGGAAGGAAGCCTCGGCCTTTTTGATGGAGGGCTTACGGCTTGTAGACGACGGTGTGTCGGCAGGGGCGGATATTCTGTACTTTGTGGCCTCCGACGGATTTATGGCAAAAAGTGCTGGACTGCCTGACGCTATCACTACGCTTTTAAATACCCGAACCGGTTATCAGGTACCCGATGAGCTGATGATCCGCCTGTCGGATACGGATTCCCCCCAGGGTATTATGGCAGTGGCGGCATTTCCCCAAATCGATCGCCACGCAGTTTTTGAAAAAACCGGCAGATACATTGTTATGGAAGCGGTACAGGATCCCGGAAATGTGGGGACCATCATCCGAACGGCTGATGCCTGTGGTTTTGAGGCTGTTCTTATGGATGGCCGCTGTGCTGATCCCTACCAGCCCAAGGTGGTACGTGCAACCATGGGATCTTTATTCAGGCTGCCGGTCGTTTTGACAGAAAACCTGATGGATAGTCTTTTTTCCCTCAAAAAAAACGGCATCCCTCTGGCCGCCGCTCATCTCTCACTTGGAAAAACCTGCTGGGAAGCAGATCTTGGCGGTTCTCTGGCCCTCATAGTGGGCAATGAGGCTAACGGCCTTTCGGAGGAAGTTGCCAATTTGGCCGATCGGCCTGTCCGTATCCCTATGCTGGGAAAAACAGAGTCTCTTAACGCAGCTTCTGCCGCCGCTATTTTGCTTTATGAAAGCATGCGTCAGAAAAGTTTGCGGTAAATATGGGGAATTTTACCCATAAACCTGGGGTTTAAGCGTATTTGCAGATGAAAATATATCTAAAAAACGGGGTATACTAGTCCTGATTCTTTTATGATTGGACAAAGATGGACAAATTTTCTTTGGTCCCCTTGAAAAAATGCCCAAAATCGTATAGAATACTCTGTGGTTTGTGATTATGTTAACAATAAATAATAATATTATTTTAGGAGGTTATCACATGGCAGCAAAAATTGGTATTAATGGGTTTGGCAGAATTGGACGCCTTGCTTTCCGTGCAGCCGTTAAGAACCCGAATGTAAAAGTTGTTGGAATTAACGACCCCTTCATCGATTTGGAATACATGAAGTATATGCTTCAGTATGATACTGTTCATGGCAAATTCGACGGAACAATTGAAATTGTTGACGGAAAATTTGTTGTTGACGGTAACGCCATCAGCGTATATGCCTGCATGAAGCCCGAAGAGATTCCCTGGACCGAATGCGGCGCTGAGTACGTTGTTGAGTCCACCGGTCTTTTCACCGATGCAGAAAAAGCAAAGGTTCATATTCAGGCCGGCGCGAAGAAGGTAGTTATTTCTGCTCCTTCCAGCAACGCTCCCATGTTCGTTATGGGTGTTAACAACTCCACCTACACCCCTGACATGACCATCGTTTCCAACGCATCCTGCACAACCAACTGCCTTGCACCTCTTGCAAAGGTTATAAACGACAACTTCGGTATCGTTGAAGGCCTCATGACCACCGTTCATGCTACCACCGCTACCCAGAAGACCGTTGACGGACCTTCCAAGAAGGACTGGAGAGGCGGACGTGCAGCTGCCGGTAACATCATTCCTTCCTCCACCGGTGCTGCAAAGGCTGTTGGCAAGGTTATTCCCGAGCTGAACGGCAAGCTCACAGGTATGGCTTTCCGCGTACCTACTCTTGATGTATCCGTTGTGGATCTTACCGCTCGCCTCGAAAAGCCTGCTACCTACGCAGAAATCTGCGCTGTTCTTAAGAAGGCTTCCGAGAATGAACTTAAAGGTATTCTGGGATACACCGAGGACGAAGTTGTTTCCTCCGATTTCATTCACGATGCACGTACCTCCATTTTCGATGCCAAGGCTGGTATCTCCCTGAATTCCAACTTTGTTAAGCTGGTTTCCTGGTACGACAATGAATGGGGTTATTCCAACAAGCTGATCGACCTTATCAGCTATATGTACTCCGTTGATCATAAGTAATTAAAGCTGAATGGCCAAGGTGTGCATCTTAAGTCCGCACTGGGTGTAAGCCTTAAGATGCCGCCTAAGGCCTCAATTCATAAATGAAAAGATCAGGGGCGCCGAGCCCCGGAACTTTTAGACGGTTTTGCATCAGCAAAGGGCTGTCAAATGAAAAGGAGCGGCTTTAAGCCGCTCTTTTCAATATATTTTAAATTTAACCCACCCAAAATGGAATTATGTTGAAAAATATTCGAAAAATAAGGTAAACTATAAAGGGTCCATGCCTTGATTTTGGAGTGTGGACTATTCTTATTATTTGAATCTGCACAGAAGGAGTGGAGATTGTTATGAGCATGAAGAACAAAAAAACAATTTCAGACATCAATGTTAATGGGAAACGCGTGATAGCACGGGTGGATTTTAACGTACCTTTGGATTCCGCAGGCAATGTAACCGATGATAAGCGTATTGTGGGGGCTCTTCCCACTATCAGGTATATTATTGAAAATGGAGGCAAGCTCATTCTGGTATCTCACCTTGGCCGTCCCAAGAACGGACCCGAAGCCAAGTTCAGCATGAAGCCCGCTGCCGACAGACTCAGCCAGCTTCTTGGCAAGCCCGTGGTTCTGGCAGCCGATGTTATCGGCCCTGACGCCAAAGCAAAGGCCGCCGCTCTTAAGGAAGGCGAGATTCTGATGCTTGAAAATGTACGCTTCCACAAGGAAGAGGAAAAGAACAATCCCGATTTTGCCAAGGAACTTGCAAGCCTGGCCGACATCTATGTTAATGATGCTTTCGGCACCGCTCACAGAGCTCATGCTTCCACAGCCGGCCTGGCGGATTATCTGCCTGCCGTATGCGGTTACCTTATTCAGAAAGAGCTGGAATTCATGGGAACCGCCCTTGAAAATCCTGCAAGGCCTTTCGTTGCTATTCTTGGCGGAGCAAAGGTTTCCGACAAGATAAGCGTCATTGAAAACCTCCTTGAGAAGGTGGACACGCTTATTGTAGGCGGCGGTATGGCCTATACCTTCTTAAAGTCCCAGGGCTATGGCATCGGTAATTCCATTTGTGAAATGGACAAGCTTGATCTTGCTAAGAGCCTCCTTGAAAAAGCCAAGGCCAAAGGCGTCAGCCTTCTTCTGCCGGTTGACAATGTGGCAGCCAAGGAATACAAAGCGGACAGCGAGTCCAAGGTGCTCTCCTCGGATAATATTCCTGATGGCTGGATGGGCCTGGATATCGGTCCTAAAACCATTGAGATTTTCGCCAAAGCGGTAAGAGATGCAAAAACCGTTGTCTGGAATGGCCCCATGGGTGTTTTTGAGTTTGAGCAGTTTGCCGTAGGCACCAAAAAGATCGCACAGGCTCTGGCTGATTCCGACGCCATATCCATTGTTGGCGGCGGTGATTCGGCAGCAGCGGTTGAACTTTTGGGCTTTGCCGATAAAATAACCCATATTTCCACCGGAGGCGGCGCTTCCCTTGAGTTCCTCGAAGGTAAGGAGCTTCCCGGTATTGCCGTACTCAACGAGAGATAATAAACCACAAATAGAGAAGTGAGGCTGTAAAAATGAGTAAACGTGTCATTATGGCTGCCGGGAACTGGAAAATGAACAAAACTCCCGGAGAAGCCGTAGAATTTGTAAAAGGTCTGAAAGAAATTGCAAAGGACAGCACCACCGAAGTGGTTGTGGGTGTTCCTTTTGTAAGCATCCCCGGTGTGCTGGAGGCCGTTGCGGGCTCCAAGGTTAAGGTTGCTGCTCAGAATGTTCACTGGGAAGCAAACGGCGCTTTCACCGGTGAAATTTCCACCGGAATGCTTAAGGAACTGGGCGTGGAATATGTTATTATCGGCCATTCCGAACGCCGTGAATATTTTGGCGAAACCAATGAGATGATTAACAAGAAAGCCCGTGCCATTCTTGATGCGGGACTTTTGCCCATCATCTGCTGCGGTGAATCCTTAACTCAAAGGGAACAGGGCGTTACCGCCGAGCACGTACGCTACCAGCTTAAGGTGGCATTCCTGGGGCTTTCCAAGGAAGAAGCCGTAAAATCCGTTATTGCTTACGAGCCCATCTGGGCTATCGGTACCGGCAAAACCGCTTCCGACGAGCAGGCTGAAGAGGTTTGCGCGCTTATCCGCAAGCTTGTTGCAGAGCTTTATGATGAAGCCACAGCCGAAGCCGTAAGAATTTTATACGGCGGCAGCGTAAATGCCGGAAACGCAAAATCACTGTTCGGTATGGCTAATATCGACGGTGGCCTCGTAGGCGGCGCCAGCCTGAAGCTGGATGCTTTCGAGAAAATTGTTAACTTTTGATGCCTGACAAAGGCTTCTAAACAATTGAGGCGCCGCCTCTTCCCGGCCCGAACCGGCGGGGAGAGGCGGCGCCTCAGGGCATAGCCCGAGAAAATATCACCTGAGCCCCTCGGGCTTCGGTGCCTATAAGGAGTGATAGAACAATGCTAAAAAAACATGGACATCCGGCCTGCGAGGGACCTGTTGTTATTATTGTCATGGATGGAGTAGGTATTACCGAAACAACCGAAGGCAATGCCGTATTCTCCAGCTATAAACCCCAGCTGGACAAACTGATGCAGGAAAATCCCTATACGCTGCTCAAGGCCCACGGTAAGGCGGTGGGGCTGCCCAGCGATGATGATATGGGAAATTCAGAGGTTGGACACAACGCTATTGGTGCCGGCCAGGTTTACGCCCAGGGAGCCAAGCTTGTCAGCGAGGCCATCCAGGCCGGAACCCTTTTCCAGGGAAAGGGCTGGCAGCAGGTACGCAGCAACGCGGTGGAAAAGGAATCCACACTTCACTTTATCGGACTTTTCAGCGACGGTAACGTTCATTCCCACATTGACCACTTAAAGGCTCTTATTAAAAAGGCAAAGGAAGAGGGCATAAAAAAAGTACGCGTCCACATTCTTCTGGACGGTCGTGACGTAGGTGAAACCTCCGCTCTGGACTATGTGCTGCCTTTCGAAGACTTCCTTACATCCTTAAAAAGCGCCGACTTCGACGCTAAAATCGCCAGTGGCGGCGGACGCATGAACATAACCATGGATCGTTACGAAGCAGACTGGAGCATGGTTGAGAGAGGCTGGAAAATTCACGTTCTGGGAGAGGGAAGACTGTTTTCCTCAACACAGGAGGCCATAGAAACCATACGTCGTGAAACCTCCGCCATCGATCAGGATCTGGCCCCCTTCGTTATAGGTGAGAACGACAAGCCCATAGGAACCATTGAAGATGATGACAGCGTGATATTCTTCAATTTCCGCGGCGACCGTGCCATTGAAATCAGCCGTGCTTTTGAAGAAACGGACTTTAATGTTTTTGACCGGGTGCGGGCTCCCAAGGTAACCTACGCAGGCATGCTGGAATATGACGGAGACCTCCACATTCCCAGCCGCTTTCTGGTTAATCCTCCTTCCATCAAGCACACTATGGGTGAATACCTGGCTAAAACCGGTGTTTCCCAGCTTGCCATTTCCGAGACACAGAAATACGGCCATGTGACTTATTTCTGGAACGGCAATAACAGCGGCAAATTTGATGAAAAGCTTGAAACCTATGTGGAAATTCCCTCGGATGTTATTCCCTTTGAACAGCGTCCCTGGATGAAGGCTGCCGAGATAACGGACAAGCTTATCGAGCTTCTCCGGACAGGCAAGTATAAGTCTGTCAGAGTGAATTTCCCCAATGGCGATATGGTTGGTCATACCGGTAATTATCAGGCAGCTCGAGTGGCTGTGGAAACCGTGGATCTTTGCCTGGGACGCCTCCTTCCCGTTATCGAAAAGCTGGGCGGTATCCTTCTTATCACAGCAGATCATGGCAATGCCGACGAAATGTATGAGCTGGATAAAGCCGGAAAGGCCAAAAAAGGCCAGAGCGGCAAGTTCAAGGCCAAAACAAGCCATACCCTGAGCAAAGTGCCCTTCATCATTTTTGATAAGAGCGGCAAGGTTTCTTACAAGCTCAAAGAAGGCGAATTCGGCCTGGCCAACATCGCAGCTACCACTGTGAATCTTCTTGGCTATGAAGCGCCTGATATTTGGGAAAAGAGCATGATTGAATATGTCGAGGCTTGATTTTTAAAAGCTGATAGGTTATTATTTAGGCAGGGAAAAACTTCCTGCCTTTACTTTGAGCCTGAAGCGCTGAAAATCTTGCTTTCAGGGCATAAAAGCCCTTAAGAGAATGAAGCGGAATGTAGGAGCGTTATGCGTATTTTATGTGTTGACTACGGTGACGCCAGAATGGGAATAGCAGTAAGTGATCCTCTTGGATGGACTGCTCAAATGCTGGAGACAATAAAATGGAAGGGTGACATCCAAAAACCCATTGCCCGTATTTGCCGGTTGGCTGCGGACTATCAGTGCGAATCCATAGTTGTGGGGCTACCGCGCAATATGGATGGAACGGTAGGCGAGCGTGAGCTTAAAACCCGGGAGTTTATGAAGCTTCTTGAGGAGGCCCTGGGACAAGTACCCGTTGTTCCCTGGGACGAACGGCTGACCACCGTTATGGCACAAAGAACCATGCATGATATGGGCATAAATGCAAAAAATCAAAAAGGCAGGATTGACCAGATGGCGGCTGCTTTTATACTGCAGGGATATCTTGACTCCCGGAAATAACCGGGAGCTATTTTCTTCCTGCGGCAAACGTGAAAGGAGAATTGAGAATGGATTACGAAAATGAAATCATCGAATTGACCGGAGAGGACGGAGACATCATTAAGGCTGAGTATCTGGATACGGTTCTGGTGGATGATCAGGAATATGTGGTGCTGCTCCCTGTGGACGATTGTGAATGCGGCTGCGGACATGATCATGAATGCGACGATGAGGATTGCGGTTCCGAAGTAATCATCATGAAGCTGGAAAAGAACGGGGAAGAAGAGTACCTGGTTCCCGTTGAAGATGAAGATGAGCTGGAAAAAGCCTTCGAAGCTTTCCAGGATCAAATTGACGAGTACGAAGACGAGGACGAAGAGGACGAGGAATAATTTAAAGGCAGAAATGCTTTTAGTCCGTGCAGCGGCCGGCCTTCCTTAATAAAAGGAGAGCCGGCCCTTCCTTAATGATCGCTATATCATAAGAGCAAGAACATTCCTTTATTTCAACCTTTCAATCATTCATTTAGAGCTGCTTTACCCCACGCTTGATGGAAAAGCCTAACAGTGAAATATTCATAAATAAATAAAAAGAGGTGACAGAGGTTGTCATACATAAAACGACTCCTGCTGCTGATTCTTTGTGTATTTCTACTCCCTCTGGGAGGCTGCGGAAAAGATGAGGATGTGGCACTGGAAGATACACCAACTCCTCCTGTGATTGAAACAGAGCCCACGGAAACACCCCAGCCGGAAAGCAATGAGCCGGAGCTTTTCAACAGTGACTTTGTCCTGCCTGATCTCAGCGTACGCCCAATAGCTGTAATGATTGACAATCAGGGCACACGTGTTCTTCCCCAGGGCGGTATAAGCCAGGCCCAGATTGTTTACGAATTCCTCACCGAATACACCATAACCCGTTATATGTTATTTTTCTGGGGCAATATACCCGATATGGTGGGACCTGTTCGCAGCGCCCGTCATTATTTCCTGGATTATGCCATGGAATATGGAGCCATTTACACTCATTTTGGTGGCAGCGAATACGCCAAGAGCGATATTAAGAAGCTGAAAATCAATGATATTGATGGATTGGTTCATGGCAATGCCTTCTGGGATATCACCACGGACAGAGGCAACTGGCAGGATTCCTATACCTCCAAGGAGCGTCTGGATAAGCAGATTGAGGCTCTTAAGTATTCCACGGAGCCATCCAAAGACTTTCCTTTTTCCTACTACGACATGCTGACGTTGCCTGAGGGCGGTACAAAGGCTGAGTCCATTGCCATTAAATATGCGTCGGACAATTACTTAAGCTATGAATATGACGAAGAAACCGCAGGCTATTTGCGCTTTCGCATGGGTCAGCCACAGATGGAGCGAAATACGGGGGAGCAGGTGAGGGTGACGAACATCCTCATACAAATTACCCCCTCCAACCGAATCGCTAATGATAAGGAAGGACGCATAAACCTGGAAAATATAGGAAATGGCGAAGGCTATTATATAACAGGAGGAACTGTGGTAAAGCTCAAATGGTCCAAAGCCAAGAGAGACGAGCAGACCGTTTATACCCTGGAGGACGGAAGTCCGGTAGTCTTTAACCGGGGACAGACCTGGATCGAAGTGATCCCAACAAACAATGCCGTGACCATAAAGGAGAGTCCCTGATACCAATCAGAAAAAAGAATAACCCGGTACAACCGGGCCTATTAATACCTTATAGCTTTTCTTTGACGCACTCCCGGGGCTTATGACTGAATGCAGTACATTCAAATCAATGAAGCCAGGGTGTGCGTTCTTTTTCTAATTCGACGATTTTCGGCTGACAAAGAGATCCAAAGCAAAGGCTCCCCCCGTCAGGATGATGAAGAACCTGAAGAAATAAAGTACGATCCACTGTATCATATCCATCTGGCCTTCAAAGCGAAGGAATCCAGCGGAATAGCCGCTCAGTAAAAAAAGCGCTGCCGTAAGGGAAAAAAGAAAAACGGTTGAGGCAATTTTAAGCAGGAGTCGGCTGCCTTTATTCAAACCGGCGAACCTTTTTGAGGCAATGGCCATCAAAGAACGCAAACGGGCGCCCCTTTTTTGGGCCGAAGTTTGTGGTGCGTCACACTCGTTCCGCACTTTCTCGTTTCTATCTTCCATAATGACCCCCAAACAAATCATTTTATACTGAAAACTTAACACAAATCATTGGTATATTTCAATCGAAATTTATGGAATATTTTTTTTATTTCGTGTAAATTGCACCTGATATTCCATGTCAAAAAGCAGTAGGCTGTATCTGGGTTAAAGAAAATAAGGCTACATAGATAAACGGAGGGAACTATTCATGTCATTTAAATGGATATGGAGTTACATCAAGCCTTATCGCTTTAAAATGCTCTTCGGTCTGTTTCTTGTACTCATCGCAGCAGTTCTGGCAATGGTCAATCCCTATGTTTCCGGAATCATCGTAGACGACGTTATCAAGCTGAAGAAAACAGAAATTTTAAAGCCGATACTCTTCCTCATGATCGGTGCGACCCTTTTGAAGTCTGTGGCAAGGTACGTTTTTCAGCTGACCTTTGAAACCGTATCTCAAAACATCTTCAAAAAGATCAGGGAAGACATCTATCTCAAGCTTCAAGCCCTGGATTTTCGCTTCTTCGATACTAATCGAACCGGGGATATCATGGCCAAGATGACCAGTGATATGGAAGCGATCCGTCACTTTATTGCAGGCGTCATTTATATGTGCTTTGAAAACGGCATGGTTTTCCTGTTTGCTGTCATCATGCTGTTTCAGAACAACTGGATGCTTGCTGCCTTCATGTTTGCCGTGACACCTGTCACCTGTTTTTTTGCCCTGCGGCTGGCAAAGCAGGTGAAGCCCACCTTCTTTAAAGTGCGGGAACAGTTTTCCCGCCTCAACACCGTTGTCCAGGAAAATATCAGCGGCAATCGTGTGGTGAAGGCTTTTGCCAAGGAAGGTTATGAAGTTGAGAAGTTCGAAAAGGAAAACGAAAGCTTTAAACAGTCCAACCTGGAGTCTGCCAAGGTTTGGAGCAAGTATCTGCCGGTACTGGACTCACTGGCCAGTGTCCTCACCGTGGTAATGATTCTGGCCGGTGGTATTCTGGTTATCCAAGGCAGTATGACCATCGGACAGCTGGTAGCCTTCAACAGCTTTACCTGGGCGCTTAACAACCCTATGCGAATGGTGGGGTGGCTTATCAATGATATCCAGCGTTTCTCCGCCTCCGCAGAAAAGGTTATGGCGCTTCTGGACAATGAACCGGGTATTAAAAACCAGGTTGTTGCGGAAGAAAAGTCCTCCATACGGGGCCGGGTGGAGTTTAACCATGTGGGCTTCAGCTACGGAGACGAGAAGGTTCTTGAGGACATCAGCTTTGTTGCTGATCCAGGGCAGACCATAGGCATTATAGGTCCCACCGGCTCGGGAAAATCTACGCTCATCAATCTTATCTGCCGCTTTTACGATTGCACCTCAGGCTGTATTAAGGTTGATAATACCGATGTCAAGCAGTTGGATTTGAAGCAGCTTCGCAAGCATATTTCCTCGGCCATGCAGGATATCTTCCTCTTTTCCGATACCATTGAGGGGAATATTGCTTACGGCGTTCCTCATGCCAATGAGGAGAAGGTGCAGTGGGCAGCCCGTCTGGCTGGGGCCCACGATTTTATCCTGAACTTTCCCGAAGGCTACGACACCATCATCGGTGAAAGAGGCGT
>JAFADM010000014.1 GCA_023424865.1 Bacillota bacterium
ACAAGATCAAGAAAATGGACGCCCCAGTCAATGAGTACGCCGCCGCCTGCAATAGCCTTTGTGGTAAAAGCCCCGCCAAGGCCCGGAATGCTCCGGTGGCTTCTGAAGCTGGCATACACATGGTAAACCTCCCCAAGCTCCCCGGACCGGATCATGGTGCGGATCCGGTTTACGGCGGTGTTGAACCGGTTCACAACGCCTATGTTCAGTACCTTTCCGGTCTGGCGCTGAGCCTCCTGCATGCGAAGGGCCTCCTCATAGGTTCTGGCTGCAGGCTTTTCGCACAGCACGTTTTTGCCTGCCCGAAGAAAATCAATGGTGATCTGTGAATGCATATGGTTCGGAGTGCATACTGACACCGCATCAAGCTCCGAATCCCCTAAAATAGCGGTATAATCCGCAACGGCGGTGCCGCAGCCATACTGCTCCACCATGGCCTTTGCCCTTTCGGGCAGAATATCGCAGAAATACTTGATTTCCACATCAGGATTCCTTATGTACGCGGGGATATGGCGTGTGGTTCCTATTGTTCCACAGCCAATAACTGCAATGCTTTTCATAGGCTTTAAGCTCCTTAAACTAAAAGTTTTATTTTTAACGAAGGCTCCTTGACCAAGCCCCTCGTCCAATGTCCACCTGTGTATTTCTCAAATGCTCAGTACCAGTCTTTTGGAACCGGCGCATCGTTTCCGAAAAGCAGGATATCCTTTGAAAGCAGCTCCAATGTTACGGAAAATAAATCTTGTGCTGAAAACAGCAGACAGGAAGCGTCCCCAAAATGTGTACGCTTTATTTTTCCCCTCTTTAAAAATACCGGCTCCAGCTTTCTGTAATAATAAGAGTTGGCGTTTTCATGACGAAAGGAGGGAACACGGTGTGCTGCGCCCTCATAATCCACCGATACCAGCTCTTCCTGGCCCTTGCTGAGCCTGCCGGGCACACCGGCAACCTCTTCAATGCAATGCACGGTGGTGTTTACGGCGAAATCCACGCCGATTAAAAGAATTTTCGCGTCCCTTTGGACAAGCCTTCCATATAAGGAGGCCGGCGCACAGGGCGTATTAAAAAGCTCCTCGCCCTTCACATAGTCTGCCCCATCCGCCCCCAGCGCCGCAACGGAGTGGGTGGGATGAAGGGAACGGACAACCCCCTCGCGAACACGGAACAGCTCGGGAAGAATGCCTACGCAAACAGGACTGGTTCGAACATCAAACAGAGGATTCTCGGCATTAATATAAGACCAGGTATGGGCAGGAAGCAGCAAAAGCCCCTGTTCAACCCCTTCGCTTAAGGCGTCAAGCACGGTATCCGCGCCTTTTTCCACCTTACCGATGCTTTTCATGGAGGAGTGGACAAAAAGGGTATCCCCGGAGCTTATTCCCATGGCCTTCAAATCGGTTTTAAGTGACGCTCTCGTATGCATGGCACCTCTCCTTTGTCAACCATGGACGCTTATGGCCTTAACAAAGCGCCGGGTAATCTCCTGGGGCCTGGTAATGGCCGTACCCACTACGGCGGCCCAGACGCCTGTATTTAACGCCTCCTGCAATTGCTCGGGAGACCATATGCCCCCTTCGGCGATGACGGGAATACTCAGGGCTTCCACATACCTGCGCATCAGAGAATAGTTGGGCAGGGGGCTTCCCTTGGTATAGGAGGTATAGCCCGACATGGTTGTACCCACCAAATCAAAGCCAAGCATTTGGGCCTTGAGCCCCTCCTCAAAGCAGGAGGTATCCGCCATAAACAGCTGGTTGGGATATTTTTTTCGAACCTGCGCAAAAAACACTTCCAAAGTCTGATTGCCCGGGCGAAGACGCTGGGTTGCATCAATGGCAATGATGTCCGCTCCAACCCGGCAAAGAGCATCTACCTCTTTAAGTGTGGGTGTGATATAGATTTCGCTGTCCGGATATTCCACCTTATGTAAAGCGATAACCGGCAGATCCACCGTCTTTTTTATTTCTTCTATGTCTTCAGGAGAATTTGCACGAATGGCAACCGCGCCTCCTTCCTTGGCAGCCAAAGCCATGCGCCCCATATAGCAGGAACCGTGAAGCGGTTCGTTTCTGAGCGCCTGGCAAGACACGATTAGCCCGGCCTTGATTTTTTGTAAAACACCTTTGTTTTCCATAATTCGTCTCCTGGTTTGTTTATTTTATTGTTGCTTGTCCTTTAAAGGCTCTATAAAATCATCTGTATTCCTTCCAGCGTCACATGGGCGCGAACATAAAAAATGCCGTCCCAATTAAAGAACAGGTCGTCAATCAGAATGGGGGCGCCCTTGTATTTGCCTCCGAATTTATCCATAAGCAGTTGGTTAAGCCTGTCCAGAATACTTTTTTTAACCTCGTCATATTGGGTACCCAGGGCAAAGGGATCCAGCCTGCCCCCGGTTTCTTTTAAAAACCGCCGAAGGGCATTGGCCTGAAACAGCCAGTCGCACACCAGGCTTCTTAGCTTGAATTCCTCAGACAGCCTGTATTTGTGGGGAAGCCCTTCAAAACGGTTATAATAGCTGGCTATGACCGTGTGGGCCAGAACCACGCCGATGGTGTTCTGCGCCGTATTCCAGCCTCCCGCCGACTGCACCTTATGAAGTACGCCGCTTATAAGCGCATAGTCCATAAACTCGTTTTCACAGCCGTTACAGACGGAAACCTCCGCCAGTCCCACCGCCTTTTTCCGGGTTTCCGCGTAATACCGGATGTAACGAAGGAATTCATGCATATTGATGTGGCTGGTAAAGGTGAGATCCTTATTGTCCTGATCCATGGATTCAATCATAAATTTACCCGGTGAATTAACGGCAAGCATTAAATCCGACTGGGAGGAATTATCCTCATAAATACCCCCGACGGATGTAATCTGGGCCTTAATGCTTTCGTTAAGGGGCCGGTCTTCATAATTGGGAACGATCTGAGGCCCCAGTGTTGAGGAATACCGGACATAGACCCGGGGTGTGTAGCCCTTAACAAGATTGAATACCCGGGCAAAGAGCACGCTTCCCACCTCATCGGCCCCCGGGTAGACAAGCACCCGATCCATAAGCCGTTCCTCACGCACCTTCCGGGCAATGGCCGCCTGATCCATGGCCGCATACCCGTACTCGGCGGTATCATCCTTGGGTACGGTTAAAATTTCAAAGGTTCCATCCTTAACCAGATCCACACAGTACAAATTTGTAAAGCGGTCAACCTTTCTCCGGGTGATAAAGTCCTTAAGATAGGCCTCCGGAATGGTTTTTTCAAGCCGGAGCCTTTCTTCCTGCTCCGCCTTGTCGGCGTGATTGCGCTGCACCTTGTCACACAGGCAGGTATAGCGCCAGATAGCCTGCCCGTGGGTTCCCCAATAGTCGGGATCCTCATGGGCGTCATTATAGGCCGCCACACGGGCAGCCAGATTAAAGGCGTGGATTTTAAGGCCGGGATTTAGTTTTTTAAGCCTGCGGAAATTTTCCAGGGTTTCGGCGCATTCCTCCGTTGTGCGGTGATGGGTCCGGGAATTGATGATATTTCCGTATACCAGGGTATCCACCGAAAGTATGGCGTAATCACACTCGGTCGCGTTATTAAAAAGCCATTCCCATATTTTACCGTAATCTGCCGGCTTCTTAAGCATGCCCATCCATTCAACCTCGGGAACCCTAAGCTCAATACCGTCTGCAAGCTTTGCCAGCTGCTGGGGAAAATAATAATTGCACGCTCTTTCATCCAGCGGAACATAAAGCACTTTTACCATGAAAATTCCCCCTTACTCCTTGTTGGAGCCATAAATGCCTTTGGCTATTTTTAAGAAACGTTCCGTCATATCCGTGGCTTTGAAGGAGTCTGTTTTATTTAAATAGGTATCTACCGTATCATTGAACCTCTCATACAAATAAGGCGGTATTTTACTTTTGCCGCACAGGGCTCCCAGAATGCTTCCGGCGGAGGCTGCGGTACAATCGTTATCCAGCCCCATGGCTACAATTTCGGATAAGCCCTTTACAATATCTCCTCCGGATAGCCGGAGGCCAAAGACCACCAGGCACATATTATTATTTGTGTGAACCGGGTTCATGCCTTCAAAGCGCCGGTCCACAAGGCTTCGGGCATGGGAGTAATTTGTAACATGAGAGGTCATTTCCAAAGCCCAGGTAATGTCCTCATACAGCGCGCTTTCCTGGGGTATTTCCGTAAGGCCTATGCGTACGGCTTCCATGGGATCTGAAACGGCAAAGGCGGCGCTTTGGGCTGCAGCTAAAAACATTTCTCCGTAAATGCCATTTTGGCGGTGACTTAAAAAAGCATCCCGGTAGGCCATGGCAGCCGCCTTTTCCGGGTAACCCGGCGCGGCATAGGCAAAGCCGTCGGAGCGAATGGCCGCACCAATCCATTCCTGGTAGGGATTATCCACTTCAGCTGCCTGTTCTGCCGCAATCCCCTTTTTAAGATTATTGAGAGCTGCCTCCTCGGCCGTGCAGGCCAGGGGCAAATAGTCAAGCCACGCCTTTCCCACATCCGCGGTGGTAAATTCAGGCCCAAAGGCTTCAAGAATAAGAAGGGCAAGCTGTGTGTAGATAATGTCGTCGTCCACGGGCACCTTTTTCATATTTTCTTTTTCATATTCGTACCGATAGGCTCTGTAAAAGTTCCTGGTTTCGGGCTCCTCCACCTTTACCCAGTAATCAACCGGAGGAAAGGCCTGGCCGATTTTTTCACTCCAGTGGCGCATTTGCTCAATGGATTTCAATTCCACCGGCGATCCCAGAATGCATCCTATCATACGCCCCCAAAGCGCTCCGCTTATTTTGTCCCTTAGTACCGAATCCTCCGGAAGCGTGTTCCACAAGCGACGGGGACCTTTTTCCCTTTTGATAAGGATATCCTCTAAAGCGTTTGGCTCTCTGAAAAGATCTTTAGACATAAGAACTCCTCCCTTGGGATATTTATTCATACCCATCCTTTGTTAAGCGTTATTTCCTGCCTCGGCTTTGGTCAGGCGTTTTTCCATTTCCGCCCGGACCAGCCTTCCGTCCAGCTCGGACACTTTCATCCCCTTAAACGCACAAAAAGCCGCTCCAATCCCGGCCGCTTCACCGGTCTCCCGGCAGGTGGGCTGAATTCTTGCCGCCGACTGGGCGATAAAGGTAGCTGACAGACACCTGCCCCCAACCAGAAGATTTTCCACTTCCCCGGCCCACAGGCAGCGAAAAGGAATTTCCGTATATTCTCCGGGCTTCATAGGGCGAAGGTCAAAGGCTTTTTCCTCCATCTCCCCATGAATATCAACGGAATAAGAGGTTTTTGCAATTCCGTCGGAAAATTTGCGGCGAAGCTGAAAATCCTTTTCGCTTAGCACATAGCTTCCGGAAATGCGCCGGGACTCCCTTATACCCAGCCTGTCGGCTACCGACAGGATAAAGCTTTGTTCAAATCCCTCCACACGGCAGCGTAAAAAGTTGAAAAGCCGCTTAATCATACGGCGGCCGATAACCAGCGCCTCCGACATCTGCCGGCTGTCCAGTGTATCCCTATGGGCGGGAATTTCGGGACAGTTAAAGGAAATTACCCCCGGCATTCCTGGAACGGCAAAGCCCTGGAAATAAACGGTATCCTCAAACTCCAGCAACCCGTCGGCAACGGCCTTGCGAAAGATTTCCGCAAGGGGTGTGGTACTGGTCCATTCGCATGCGATTTCCAAAAGGGGAAGCTCTAGGATGCAGCTTTCACCCAGGTGCTTTAGAAAAGCCTGCAGCCTCTCCAAATCCACATTGGCAACCATAAAACGCAGGGAAACAGACTGGTTTTCTCCCTTTGTATTGCCGGAGGTACAGGTTACACCGGAAATAAAGGCCAGCTCAGCGTCGCCGGTACAGTCTACAAAGGTTTTAGCCCTTATCCGCTCCAAGCCGGAACGTCCATGCACCAGAATATCCTCAATACGCCCCTCCTCTACGGTACAGTCGATGAGCGCCGTGTCATACAGAAGGCTTCCGCCGGCCTCGGTGACCATTTCCTCCAGCGTGAATTTCAGCATTTCCGGATTAAACCAGCCGTTATTTCCGCAGCCGTCATTCAGGCTGTGGCCTTCAGTGGCCATTCGGGCTTTAAGATGCTTATTTATGGAGGAGCCGTCAATGTTCCCTTCAATACGATTGCACATCATGGGCGTGACCTGCCCTCCCGAAGCGCTGCCGCCAAGGCTGGCCCCCCGCTCCACAATAAGGGTGTTTGCGCCGGACAGGGCCGAGGCAATGGCCGCAGCAGCTCCTGCTGTTCCCCCACCCACAACAACCACATCGTACTCTTGCCGGCTTAAGCTTATTTTTTCAGACCGTGTCCATTCCATCGCCAAATCCCCCAAAAGAGCTACAGCCTTTTATAAGCGCCTAAATAGGTCCGCCAGGGCTGAAAGCCAAATTGTCCGTAAAACCCTTTTAATATGGTCCAATCTATATTGACATTTCCGGCACCCTGCTGCTTTAAATAAACCAGAGAATCCCGAAGCAGACGATTGCCAAACCCGCTGCCGCGAAGCTCCAGGGCAATTCCCACAGGTCCCAGGCTGCCCCAGTTTGAACCCAGGTACAGGCCCATACCCGAAGCTTTTTCACAAACATGGATTTTGCAGAAGCCCTTAACCTGACTTTCATTTACAAGTACCAGCAAATGATCCGGGTTGCCGCCGCTTTCAATAAAATCCATTATCTCAAGCTTCCATCTCCCGGGAAATTCACTGTCAAAAAAGCTCTCCAGGGCTTTTCTGTCCTCAGGCTGGTAGGGACGTGTAAGATAAGCCTTGCTTTTGTTATACTTCAAAGGAAGGCTTTCAAAATCAATTTGGGAGGCATTAGCCATAAGGTCATAATGCTCTTCCGTATTTAGAGTAAATCCCATTTTTGTAAATAATACCTTTGAAGCCTCGGATGGCTCAGGTATCCCGGAGAAAAAATTGTTCAACTCGCCCCCGGCTAGAACCTTAATAACGCCTGCCTCCCTGAGTGCTACCTCCGCTTTTTGGAAAAGCGTACTTCCAATGCCCTTCTGCCTTTCCTCCGGAGCCACAAACAGAGTGCTCAGCCATGCCGTGTTCTGATATTCCGGCATACGGTTATCACTAAGCTTGCATACAATGGCACCTGCCAGACGCTCATCCTTTTTACAGGCCAGAGACGCCGGGCCATAAAAGGAAGGATCTGTCCAAAGCTTTTGGCCCAATAGGAAAGCATCCACCTTGTAGGCTTTGGAAAAGCATCTGTTCCAAAGATCCCCAGCCTCTTTCAGGTCCCTTTCAAGAAAGGGTGTAAAAACGAAATCCTGATTCATAGCTTGCATAGCCCCCACCAGTCGTAATCCTCCACATAGCATAAGTCAAACAGCATGCATCCCGCGGATTTTTGGAAGCACATTTCCACAGCAGCCCGGAAGGCGGCCGGGTCTCCCTTGTACTGAGCCAGAAACAGGCTTCCCACATAGGGTACGTCGCTGCCCGCCACCTTCTCAACCAGGTCCCCTGAGCCCTCCACACTGTACCAGTAGGCAGGACGGCCGTTTTTACGGGCTTGCTCTCTTGTTACCTCCGGGTAATAAAAGCCGGAAAGAAGCTTATCCAAAAGACCGGCATAGCCTGTAGCCGCGTATTCGCCAGCGTCCACCCAGGGGTATTCCTCAG
Source organism: Bacillota bacterium (assembly GCA_023424865.1). The sequence goes on from JAFADM010000014.1 coordinate 7,657, forward strand.
GTAAATACCGGCTGCTTGCCCAGTTGGCGCCCACATTATAGTAAAGAGGGTACCAGGAGCCGGTGTAATCCAGAAATTCCGCCTTTTTGCCCGATTCGTCAAAGGCTTTGCGCACCTTTTTAATAAAGTCACATATCACAGATGCCCTGAAGGTGATCCATTTGCCGAAAAGCTTGCCGTAAACGGGCTCAAGCCCTGTTTCACCTGGCGTCAGGGAATAAATATCCTCCGGCCAGGAAACGACTTTTTCCTTGAGATACGTTTCAAAACACAACCGGGTGTATTCGCTGAAATCCGAGCCCAGCCCCACAAAGCGTGCCCGGTCCAGCACAATGCCGTCCAAAGCGTATTTGTCCAAAAGCTCCCGGATAAGCGAAAGCTCATAGTCCTGCACATCCTCCCTGACAGGGTTGACGAAAACCTCATTGAAATCGTCAATGGCCCCGATGGTCTGAATGCTCTGGGCCTGTGACACCGGACAAAGGGACGTCCGGCCATTCTGGTCCAGTCCGTTTAAAACGGTTTGCCACGCCGGATTCACAAATCCCGGAGCAAGGGGATGGGGGTGCCGGCTTCTTCCCTCGGCAAAAACGTCAAACCCCGCGTAGAGCTTAAGCCCCTTTGCGTGAGCCATCTCCAAATACAAGGCCAGATAGTCCCTTTCTTCAAAATCCGGGTCCAGCCTGGCGTAGTGGGGTGCAATGGTACTGTCATACAGGCAGAAGCCAGTGGTATCCTTAACGCTTAAAATGACGGAGGAAATACCCGATGCAACACACCTGTCCAGCATTTTTTCAAAAAGCTCCGGCTTAAGAAGACGGTGCTTATTGGCCTCAATTTCTACCCAGATATAATAATTATCCTTCATCGTTTTATCCCTTTACAGCGCCGGTAATGGCCTCAATGTAGTTCTTTTGGAAGGACAGGAAAACAGCAATAACCGGAATAATGGAAATAATCGTGGCTGCCGCCACATAGCCGAACCGATAATTAAACTGTCCGTTCAGGTACTTCAAAGCGGTTGCAAGAGGGTACTTCGCCGGATCCTGCAGGATGATGATTGGCCACAGGAAGTCATTCCAGTGAGCGATAAAGTCAAAGATAATAATGGTGGAGATAGCGGGCTTTGTACCGGGCAGCATGATGGTGGCCCATGTTCTCAGTTCCGAAGCACCGTCTATCTTAGCCGCTTCAATTAATTCCTTGGGAATGCCTAAATAGGACTGGCGCAAAAGGACAATGCTGAATACGGTAAGGGAAGTGGGGAGAATAACACCTAAAAAGTTGTCGATAAGGTGGAGGTTTGTGACAATCAGGTATTTAATAACCAGGCCTGC
>JAFADM010000133.1 GCA_023424865.1 Bacillota bacterium
GGCTCCAAAAGCGTATGATTGGTAAAATCCGCTTCAATTCCCGGCGCGTAAATCCTGCAGCCGGTTTGATCCTGGAGGTATTTGTTGCCGCCGATATGGTCGGCATTGGAATGGGTATTGTAAATGGCTGCAAGCTTCCAGCCGTTCTTATCGAGAATCTGCCTGACCTTGCGGCCCGCATCCTTATCATTGCCCGAATCAATAAGACAAACGAAGGAATCCTCCAGCTTTACAAGACCTATTTTGGATGGGGATTGGATATAATAGCTTTTCTCCCCGGCCTGAATCAATTCAAACATCTCTTATCTCCTGTTCTTATTTATTACTCTTTTCAAGTCTGCCGACGGTAGTAGGAGGGTGCTACCCCTTCCCTGTTTCTGAAGGCCCTGCTGAAGGCATGAATGCTGCTGAAGCCAAAACGTTCGGCAATAACTGCAAAAGGCTGATTGGTATATTGAATGTATTCCTTGATTTTTTCCATCCTCATGAGCCGGTGGTAACGGATGGGCGGTATCCCGAAGGCCTTTACATAAAGCTTGCTTAAATCAAACTTGCTTCGATTGAAGCGCAGGGCCAGCTCGTCCAGCTGCACTTCTCTGTCCAGGCAATCCAGAAGGTATTCCCTCACCTGATCCATTTCGGCCATGCTGTGAGGCTCCACCGGATTACGAAGCTGGTATTCCTCTCTTAAAAGATAGGCTAAAAGCTTTAAAAACAAGCCTTTTACCACCAGCTCCCCGTAAGGGCCTTTTAACTGGTATTCCTCAATAATTTCAAAGAGCATGCGCTCAAAGTGGGCCTTATTCCGCACTTCTAGCTTATTGGGCAGCGCCATCGGGCCGGAGCTTAAAAGATCCTCGCGAAACCAGTGTCTCTGCTCAGAGGGAATTTGCTCCAGCGGGCTGAAGGAAATGAGCACCTCGGTGCTGTCAGGCCGGTATATCAAATCAAAATGAAGATGAGGCTGATAAAAGCGCTGTCCCCCCGTAATGCGAATGGAATGGCGCTGCCCGGGCTTAAAGAGGAAAATGTCGCCTGCACGCCCTTCGTACCTTTCATTCTCTACGGTTATTAGCACTTCCCCTTCCTTAATGAAAAGCAGCTCGTAATCAAAGATGACACGCTCCTTCAAAATCCAGGGCGTGTATATAACGCTATCCAGAGCCCGACGGATATAGGGCGAAAGATCATTCAATGTCAGTGCAGCCACAAACAGCCAGCCTCCTTCAGGACGGGTATCCGTCTTAAACACACTTAATGCCGGTACTGCTTGCATTGTAGCACAAGAGGAAACGTTTGTCATGAAAGGCCAGCTGCATTAACGAACGGCAAGTGTGCCTATCTTGGGATAATGTCTTAACTGACATTTTATATGAAACCCAAGTATGGCTTTGAAATTGCAATAGGGGCTATTTTACTGAAACATACTTATTGCTTTCAATATAAAAACGCCACGGATAATCCTTTGCTTCTCCGGCATAGTCAATGCCTACCCGTTTAGCAGACACTATTTGCCGCTTTTCTTCCTTCATGTCTTCTTCCAAATAAAGCTTATTGCCGCATAAATCACCGCCGTTAACAGTCCTATCAATTAAAAGAGCCTTACATAATTTCCCCGGTCCGTTGGTTAACCCAAGGATTTGGCTTCCGGTCAACTGGCTGTAGGGTTTCTTGAAACGATTCCAGGCCATACTGTCAAGTCCGTCCACAGGTTCTGCCGCCCGAATTAAAACAGCCTGGGGATTACCTTCTTCATTGGCAACGATATTAAAGCAATTGTACATTCCATAAATCATAAAGACATAAGAAAAGCCCGGCCCGCCGTACATAACCTCCACTCTTGGTGTTCGCTTACCTCCGTAAGAATGGGCGGCTTTATCCTCAACACCCCTATAGGCTTCTGTTTCCACTATTCTGGCAGCCATTTTATGACCGTCGATTTCGTGAACCAGAACCTTACCCAAAAGCTCCTGAGCAACAATCAATGAATCCCTATTATAAAACGCTCTGTCCACCCTTTTCATTGTATAAATTCCTTTCGCCATAATCCTTCCAAGCAATGCGTCATTCTTTCATTTTAACAAATTCCTGACATAAGGGACAACGGCAAGAAATGATCAACAAATCACAAGCCCTGCTAAAGACAGGAACAACGGGATTGTCTATGCTGAAAAGGATTAGAAACAGCAGGCATCAATCAGGTTTTATTAATATGCTCAGGAGGATACCTATGTTTAACGGACTTGGATTGAATCTTGGAAATCTCTCTCGCCTTTCCCAGGCCAGAAGCTTTTCCATAAGCCCTGAAAACTTTACCGGTGAAAAGGGTAAGGGCGGCATGGCTACAGAGGGTACCGGAGCCAATTGTGCCCGTGAATTGGGCCAGGGCTGGAAAATTTCACCCAGCGTGCGCATAAAAGCAGGCGAGACCTTTACACTGGCCGAAATTGACGGCAGCGGCGCCATTCAGCAAATCTGGATGACTCCCACGGGAAACTGGCGCTATAGCATTTTAAGGTTTTATTGGGATGATCAGGCGTTTCCGTCTGTCGAATGCCCTGTAGGCGATTTTTTTGCCAGCGGCTGGGGTAAATACGCGCCCCTGACCTCCCTTCCGGTTTGCGTCAATCCCGGCAGTGCGTTTAATTGCTACTGGGAGATGCCTTTTCGGAAAAAGTGCCGGATTACAATGACCAATCTGGCCAATGAAGACATGAC